>CAZQES010000005.1:0-50432 GCA_964591425.1 uncultured Anaerolinea sp. | reverse complement strand
CATCAGCCAGTATCTCAAACAATACTTTCCTTACCTGCTGGCAGGGGGGCTGACAATAATTGCCATCTACGTTTTGCTCACCCGCCGCTTGTTTCGGCCTGCACCTGTAAGGATAGATGAATAGCGGGACTCCCATCCCCCCAACCCGATTTTGCCGAAAGAAGATTTCCATGTCCAAACATCTTTCACCTGTATCTCGTTTTCCAAGCTGGCAGCGGCTGTGGAAGCCTGCTGTCGCCAGCGGAGCCGGGGGCACGACTCTCACCATATGGGTCGAGGAGATCATCGCCTTTGCAGGAGAGTTCATCGGAGTGATAGTCATATCGCTGATGGCAGGGCTGATCTATCTTTTTAAAATCTACGTTTTCAAGTCCGCCATGCCAAGGTCGGATGATTTGAAAAAAAAGTAAGCCACAGACTCCAACGTCTTCTGATGTTGGGGCAATTCCGTCCATTCAATCAATTAAGGAGCAGCAAACATTATGGAACCAAATAAACTCTGGCATACCCAGACAACCGAACAAGCCTTTTCCGAACTCAAAAGCCAGACCAGCGGCTTGAGCCAGATTGAAGTGATCGAGCGCACTTTGCAATACGGTGCCAATGAAATCCAGGCGGCGAAACGCATATCCGCCTGGGAAATTTTGCTGGAACAGTTCAAAAATATCCTGATTTTGATTTTACTCGGTGCGACCGCTATCTCGCTCTTTCTGGGACACGGCATTGAGTCTATTGCTATTGCGGTGATCGTGTTGTTCGCGGTTCTGCTGGGCTTTATCCAGGAATATCGCGCCGAACACGCCATTGAAGCCCTAAGAAAAATGGCGGCACCCACCGCCTCCGTTCTGCGTGATGGGGCGGAAGTCAAAGTCCCGGCGCGCGACTTGGTGCCGGGGGATGTGGTCATCCTGCATACCGGGGATCGTATTCCTGCCGACGCGCGTATGCTCGAAGCGGTGAATCTGCAAGTGGAGGAAGCCGCGCTCACCGGAGAATCCGTCCCGGTGGAGAAACATGCCCAGCCGATTCCAGCCAACGATTTGCCTGTCGGTGACCGCAAGAACATGGTCTACGCCGGAACCGCCGCCACTTACGGACGGGGCAAGGCGCTGGTCGTTGCCACCGGGATGCAGACCGAGTTCGGCAAGATCGCCCAACTCCTGCAAACGGTTGAGGCTGGGAAAACACCGCTCCAGCACAATTTGGACAAGGTCGGCACGGCGCTGGCGCGCGCGGCTTTTGTAGTGGTTGCCATCATTACCGCCCTGGGATTGGTGCGCGGACAGCCCTTCGTCGAGATGCTTATCTTTGGCATCGCGCTGGCGGTGGCGGTTGTGCCGGAAGCCCTGCCCGCCGTCGTCACCATTTCGCTGGCGATTGGTGTGCAAAAAATGGTCAAGCGCAACGCCCTTATCCGCCGCCTGCCCGCTGTGGAAACACTGGGAAGCACCTCTGTTATTTGCTCGGATAAGACCGGCACACTGACCAAAGATGAAATGACCGTGCGAAAAATTTACGCCGCCGGGCAGATGTTCAGCGTTTCCGGGGCAGGATATTCGCCAGTTGGCGATTTTTCGGTCAACGGCGGCGCTCCGGCCGCTCCGACGGATGGGTTGCGGCAAATACTCATCGCCGCCGCACTGGCATCGGATACAAAACTCGTTTCGGGTGTAGAAACCGAATCGGGCAGCGGATGGGATATCAAAGGGGATCCAACGGAAGGGGCGTTGGTGGTCGCCGCGGCAAAAGCCGGGTTGCAAAAAGAGGCGCTCGACTCAGAGTATCCCCGTACGCGGGAAATCCCATTCTCATCCGAAACAAAACGCATGACCACTTTGCACCAGACCAGCGACGGGCTGACAGCGTATGCCAAAGGCGCGCCGGAGATGATTTTGGACAGTTGCGACTGGCAGTTAACCGCCGATGGAGTGAAGCTGCTCGATGACGCAGGGCGGAGTCATGCGCTGGCGATGGCGCACGAGATGGCAGGCGAGGCATTGCGCATTCTGGCGATTGCATCGAAACCGAATGTCACGCTCGAAACCGCGCAGACCGGCATGACCTTTTTGGGGTTGGCAGGCATGATTGATCCGCCGCGCCCCGAAGCAAAAACCGCGATTGCAATTTGCGAACAGGCGGGCATTCGAGCGGTGATGATTACCGGCGATCATCCCGTAACGGCTCAAGCGGTGGCGCGCGAATTAGGATTGCTTAAAACTGGGCGTGTTGTGACCGGCGCGGAGCTGGAGGCGATGAGCGAGGCTGAGTTCGAGCGCGAGGTGGAAAGCATCGAGGTCTACGCCCGGGTTTCCCCGGCTCACAAACTGCGTGTGGTTACCGCCCTGCAAAAGAACGAGCACATTGTCGCGATGACCGGCGACGGCGTGAACGATGCCCCGGCGCTCAAGAAAGCTGATATTGGCATTGCGATGGGTATCACTGGCACGGACGTGACCAAAGAGGCCGCCGCGATGACTCTGACGGACGACAACTTCGCCTCGATTGTGGCGGCGGTGGAGGAAGGGCGCGGCGTCTTTGGCAACATCAAGAAATACCTGATGTACCTGCTTTCATCGAACATCGGCGAGATTACCCTGATGTTCGGGGCGACGCTGTTGGGCCTGCCGCTGCCGCTGACCGCCGTGCAAATCCTGTACGTTAACCTGGCAACCGACGGTTTACCTGCTTTGGCGCTGGCGGTTGACCCGGCTGAAAAAGATCTGATGAAGCGCAAACCGCGCAACCCGCGCACCGGCATCTTCACCCGCCCCGTTGTCACCCTCATGGTGGTGGGCGGATTGTGGTCGGCGCTGGTCAACCTGGGCTTGTTCATCTGGGCGCTGAGCTCTGGCCGCAGCCTCGAAGAAGCCGTAACGATGACCTTCGTCTCACTGGTGCTGATCCAATTCTTCAAAGCCTACAACTTCCGCTCCGACCGCCACTCGGTATTGAATCAGCCATTTACCAACAAGTGGTTGAACTGGGCGATTGTGTGGGAAGTCGTGCTGTTGATCTTGATCATCTATGTGCCTTTCCTGCACGATGCTTTCGGCACCTACTACCTGCCGTTGGTGGATTGGGCCATCATCATTCCCCTAGCCCTTACGATTTCCCCCGTGCTTGAACTGGCGAAGTGGATGGAGCGCAAGGGTTGGTTTGGGACGCTCGAATAAACGGTTGCCGATATGAGACACTGGAATTTCAACTTCCAGTGTCTCACATTCATTGAGATAGAGAAATGGAGACTATAAATGACAACGCAAAAGAAAAGACGCAAACGCGACATCGAGAAGAACTACCCCGTGAAAGAATTCGTCAAAAAGCTGCGACGGCTGGCTGACTGCATCGAGCAGGGCCAGAGGTTTCAAATTCAAGTCGCAGGGGAGCGTATCTCGATACCTGCCACTGCCATCATCAACATCGAACATGAGCGCGGCGCCACCTCCGAGGAAGTGGAATTCCAGCTCAAGTGGCCGCTCGAAAAAAGAAGTGCGCCGCACAGGGTGAAAAATATCCAAGTTCAATAAGAAAACTGGGAAGCTTGCTACCGCGAACTTGCGTTTGCAAATTCTGCGGCCAGCGCATTGAACAATTTACCGCACTTTTCCCCGAGACCCAAAACCCGTTCATCGTGTATACTTCGAATGTGTTTGTCATCCTCGGCTTGCGCTCGCTCTCTTCCTGCTTGCTGGTGTAGTAGATAACTTCCACTATCTCAAACTTGGGCTTTCCGTCGTGCTGGTATTCGTTGGTATCAAGATGGTTATCGTGGATTTTTACAAGATTCCCACCGCCCTATCCCTCGGCGTGGTCGCGACCATCCTGACTACATCCATTCTGGCTTCATTAATTCGATCACGGCGATTGGAAAAATTACAGGAGTCGGTATCCAGCTAGAAATTTCGGTTTAGAGTTCAGTTAGAAACTCACGAACCGTAAAATTTACCGGTACAATCGGGCGCAACATAGGGAGTAGCCACCCATTCAGGGTCGGCTGGTCGTCATTACGGAATGAAGATTCCCGGCCAGCCGCATGTGCAAAATTCCGCACCAGTGGCGAGACTATCACATTCAAGACTGTGGAGTCTCGCTTTTGTTTTCCACAGTCAATACATCGAAACAGGAGAACAAACAATGGACGGAACAATCTGGTTATGGCTGGGATTCAATCTCTTCGTGCTGGCGATGCTGGCTTTGGACCTCGGAGTATTTCACCGCAAAGCACATGTGGTTTCACTCAAAGAGGCGACGATCTGGAGCATGGTATGGATCGCACTCGCGCTGATCTTCAACCTCGGTATTTACCTCTTTTGGGATGAAGTATCATACGCCAGCTCATACACCAACCGCGAAGCCGCGCTCGCCTTCTTCACAGGATATCTGATCGAAAAGTCCCTCAGCGTTGACAATATCTTCGTTTTCGTTCTGATATTCACGTTTTTCGCAGTGCCAGCCGCCTCCCAACACCGCGTCTTGTTCTGGGGTATCATCGGCGCGCTCCTCATGCGCGGCGCGTTGATCGCTATTGGCGCGGCGCTCCTCAAGGAATTCCACTGGATCATCTATGTGTTCGGCGCATTTCTCATCTTCACCGGAATACGCATGGCGTTACACAAGAACGAGCAGTTACATCCTGAACAAAATCCGCTGGTGAAACTTCTCCGCAAACTGATGCCTGTCACCGACGGCTGCGAAGGGGATAAGTTCTTCATCCGCCGGGCAGGGAAATTGATGGCAACGCCTCTTTTCCTCGTATTGTTGCTCGTTGAAAGCACCGACTTGGTCTTCGCAGTGGATTCCATCCCCGCCATCTTCGCGATCACCGATGACCCCTTCATTGTGTACACTTCGAATGTCTTTGCCATCCTCGGCTTGCGATCCTTGTACTTTTTACTCGCCGGCGTCGTGGACAAATTCCATTACCTCAAACTGGGACTTTCCGTCGTGTTGGTCTTTGTCGGTATCAAAATGGTCATGGTCGACTTGTACAAAATTCCGGTCGGCCTGTCGCTTGCCGTTATAGCGACCATCCTGACCACCTCCATCGTAGCATCCCTGATTCGCGCGCGACGCCTTGAAAAAACGGAAGCAACCGCACCTCATTCAGCGGGACATTAAATTTAAAATACCAAACGGGCTGAAGAGACGCGTTTCTAATTCTGGTATAATTCGCCCGCTTGAACAAGGAGAGGTCGCGTAGTCTGGCTTAGCGCGCACGCTTGGAAAGCGTGTAACCCCAAAAGGTTCGCGGGTTCGAATCCCGCCCTCTCCGCTGAAACACCTCGAAACGCATCGGGGTGTTTTTCTTTAGGCTCGCGCGTCCCCAGCCAGAAAAAATCTCCCGCACATTTTGTATTGCGGGAGATTTTTGATTGATTGTTTAAGGCGAGGGTGTTTCGGTGATTTCGACTGCTGTACCTGCATACAGCCTGAAATCATTGGGTGAGACATCGGCTGAATGTCCCGTTGGCACCATGCCTTGTGTGGTCAACACAGTGAATAGGATCGACCGTTCCCACTCGCCATTGCCGAAGATGTCATTGCCCTTTACATTGATATCCGCGCGAGCCGACCCCAGTTGCATGGAATCATAAGAAGTCAGGTCGAGTCCGCCGCTGCGTTCAGTCAAATCCGAGTTGTGACAACTAACACAGCCTATCGCGCCCGGATACCAAAGACTGTTTTCAACAAATAATTGTTGAATATCGGCTTCATAGGTTCCCTCGCACGGTTGACCGCGCACATCGGTAAACGGAAACGGATCTGCTTCGGGAGAGTCAGCGGAAACCCACGCGCCGATCAACTCGGTTGCCAACACTTCACATTGATTGAAAGACGCATCCGCGGCTGGCAGTTGGATCACCGCATGATCCACGGGAATGAGGGTCGGCACCGGTGTGCGTTCGACCACGGGTTTGTATTTATTACAGGAAAACGTAAAGCCGCATGCCGACACATAAATGAAACTCAACCACAACACCACGAGACCCAGAAACCCGATCAGGGTGCCGTAGATCATTTTTCGGACATCATTCATATCGCGATTCCCTATTCTGCTATTTTCAGCGTGCGGATGAAGTTGACCACATCCCAGCGTTCGGATACGGTTAGATTTTCATTCAATGCGGGCATTCGACCGTCGACTCCGTTCGTGATGGTGAGGAAGATCGAACCATCGCTTTTCGATTGCGCCACCGCGGAGGTCAGGTTCGCAGGTTTGAAATTTACAAGGAACGGCGCAACGGGACCATTCCCTTCGCCGGTGATGCCGTGGCACATCTGGCAGTGGATCGCGTACAGATCAGCACCGCGAGTCAACGAAGCCTCATCAGCGACAGTCGGGTTTTGCGGCGCGCCCAGGCCGGGGATGGCGATCGGTCCTTCAACGGGAATCGAGCGCGCCGGGGGTGGAAGCGGGTTCTCCATCTGCTTGAAGGTCGGCTGAATCTCCATGAAACTGACCCAGTCGATTTTGATGATGTCGAATAAAAAGAGTTCGACGATACCCAGGAGGACGCCTAAAGTGAGAAAGACCCAAAAGAGTTGCTTGAAGAGTCTCATAACTGTTGCGCCTCCACGGGCTGGATGGATTCAGCGCCCATCTTACCGAGCGCGTCCATGAATTTTTTCTGGTCGTCTTTTGCGCATCGGAAAAATACACCGATCTTACCGTCGCTGATCTCCGGCACATACTCCAAGGGACGATAGTTCGGAAAGAAACTATCAAGGAAAACACCCAGAAATGTGGAGAGCAAGGCGAAGAGCATGGTCATCTCGAACATGACGATCGCGCCCGGCGGGATCGGCGTGATGTATTGCCCGCCGACAGGAATGGTATATAAATAAGGTGTGCCGAAATTGAGAAACAAGCCGAAGCAGAAACCGACAGCCGCCCCACCGAGGGCGAGGCGGGAAACATTCGTCCACGGGTGCGGGCGACCCAGTATCTTGTGCGCGACCGGTACGCCGGAGATGACGTTGATATTCTCGTGCGTCACGCCCAATTCGTAAAGTTTTTCGACGGCGTTGGCGGCCGGGTCAATATCGGTGAAGAGAGCCATTATCGTTTGGTCTGTCATGTCTGCTCCACTTATTCGAACTCACTGACGGTCGGAAGTTGCGCCTTGCCCACTGTGCGCAGGGAGTGCGTCATTTGCCCTTCCTGCACTTCCCACACAGGGACCAATGGGATGAGACGCGAGGCGATCATGTAGAACAGCAGGAACATGGAAAATGTGCCAACAGTCAGAAAGATCTCGATACGAGGCTCGTACAACTTCCACGTGAACGGCATGCGGTTGATGGTGAGCATGACCGGCACAATGAGGTAGCGTTCCCAATACATCCCCACATTGATCATCAAGCCGATCGCGGCTAACAGCCATGGTGTCTCCCGTATCTTCCTGCTCCATAACAGCAACGGGGGAATGATAATGTTGAAGAGCACCAACTGGTAGAACATCCACGCCATCGGACCTTCTTCGAGCCAATGGAGCAGGATGTCGGTCCATTTGTCTCCGCCGTACCATTGCACGATGTAATCGTTGAAGAAGAAGTAGGTGTAGGCAAAGGTCACGATCAACATCAATTTCCCGAGCGCGTTGAAATGTTCCTTACGGATGAAGTAATCCATGTGCTTCATGGTATACCGCATGACAAATAGCACGATCGCCACCGCGCCCATGCCCGAGTGCAGCGCGCCGAGAACGAAATACGGACCAAAAACGGTCGACGACCAGCCCGGGCGCATCGCCATGGCAAAATCCCACGAAACGATGGTATGGACGGAGAACATGACCGGGATAATGGCGAAAGCGAAGATGTTCATCGCCGTGGTCAGGTGACGCCACTCACCCTCCGTGCCGCGGAAGCCGAGGGCTAGAATTCGATAAAAGGTTTTGCGCCAGCCGGTCGAGCGGTCGCGCGCCATTGCAAGGTCGGGGATCAGCGGGAGGAACAGATACATCGTACTTCCCAGAACATAGGTCGTGATCGCCAGCAAGTCCCACATCAACGGGGAGTGGAAGTTGGGCCACAATTGTCTTGCGTTCGGGAGTGGGAACATCCAGTATGCGAGCCAGACACGACCCATGTGCATGAAGATGCTGGCACCGGCTTGGATCAAGCCGAAGGTGGTCATCAACTCTGCCGCACGCGTGAAAGGGCGTCTGAATTCCGCTTTGAACACGCGCAGGATCGCGGAGATGAACGTCCCTGCGTGACTGATGCCGATCCAAAACACTGTATTGACGAGGAAAATACCCCAATACGAAGGACGCATCACGCCAGCCACCCAAAGGCCTTCGGAAATCATGTAACCCCACGCATAGACGAAACAGGTCACGACCAAAAACGCCAGGATGCCGAACACCAGCCAGAATTTCCACGAGGTGGTGTACATGGATTCCATCACCATCGCGTTCATCTCGCCGCGCGGTTTGGGGTCGTACATCAAATATTCGCGCGGGTCGTGTTCCTCTGCAGGATGTGCTTCGTGCGCCTTTTTTGCGCCGGGCATGTATTTGGATGCAACAGCCATGGGTTATCCTTCCTTGAGGTACGTCACGCGCGGGAGGGTATTGAGTTCCTCGAGATGCTTCACGCCGCGATCCACGTGAGCCAATTGACTGACGAGGCTTTCTTCGTGGTCGATACGCCCGAATGTGATCGCGTTCGCCGGACAGGCTTGCGCGCAGGCTGTCGTAAATTCACCGTCTTCCACTTCGCGCCCTTCGGATTTTGCCTTGTCCTGCGCTTTGTGAATGCGCTGGATGCAGAACGTGCATTTTTCCATGACGCCGCGGCGGCGCACGGTCACATCGGGGTTGAACTGGTTGTGCAAGGGGAACATGAGCGCGCCGTTCACCATGTTCCCACGCTCGGGCTCGATGTGATAATCGCGCCAGTTGAACGAACGCACCTGATACGGGCAGTTGTTCGCGCAATAACGCGTACCGATGCAACGGTTGTACACCTGCAAGTTCAATTCCTCGGCGTTGCTGTGCGGCGTTGCAAACACCGGACAGACCGGCTCGCAGGGAGCATGACCACACTGCTGGCAGAGCATGGGCTGGAAGCCGCCATCCAACTTCACTTCGGGATACGCGCCTTCCCAGAACCGTTCGATGCGGATCCAATGTTGGGTACGTCCGTAGCCGGCATCTTCCTCGCCGACAAACGAAATATTATTTTCCATCGCACACGCGGCAACACACGCCTGACAGCCCGTGCATAAGTCGCGGTCGATGCTCATCCCCCACTTGCCTTCCGCTTCTTCCGCGATCGCACCTTTCGCGCCTACACGATTAAGGTCAACGGTCATCTGCATTCTATTGCTCCTCGCCCATGCCCTCGCCATAGACGCCGATACGGCTCTCAAGGCGGGATAGGAATTGTTTTTGGTCGGTCTTTTTGATCTTGACCTTCATGCCGGCGAACGCGAGATCGCCCGCTTTATTGAAATGCGCGCCTAGTACATCGGCGGGATTTGCGCCGCGTTGGAAAGCCTCTCCAACCTGTCCGCCTTGTGGAACTAAGCCGACAAATCGCTCTGGAGGAAGTTTCGCGGTTGCAAACCGTCCATAAGCAGTGTGACCCTGCCCGAACGGCATGGCGATCACTTCCGGATGGATGGCTGGATACAAATAGACGGCGGCTTCCACCTCCCCAGCCTCGCTGATGATCTTCACAACGTCATCGTTTTCGAGTTCGAGTTCATGAGCCGTTTCAGGGTTGATCGCCACCCACGTATTCCACATGACGGAAGTCATCGGGTCGGGCAATTCCTGCAACCACGGCTTGTTCGCACCCGCTTCACCCAAGGTGGGCGAAACAAATGGGATAAAGTAGAACTCACCTTCGCCGGCAAACTCCGCGGCTTCAACGGTCAAACCTCTGCCAAGCGCGTTTGCGGCGGATGCAGAATTCGATTCGGGTGCAATCTTCCACCACCCGCCATGTTGTTGGAAATACGCTGAGAAGGAATTGATCTCGGGCGCAGAGAACGACCCATCCGTTCGACCGACGAGATTCGCAACTTTGCTCTGGATGAACGCAACTTCATCCGTGAAAGGCAATGCCTGCGCCAATGTGCCGCCAGCCAATCGAGCGGCTTCGATGAGTACATCCGCAGTTGCGCGCGTATCGTACATCGGCGAGACGACTGGTTGAGCACCGGAGAGGACGGCTTGCATCGTGCCGGTTGCAGAGCGTTGATAGCCCCACGATTCGAGCCCGTGATGATCGGGGAAGATGTAATCGGAGGCGAGCGCTGTTTCATCGGGGAATGTGGCGAACGAGATCACCGTGGGAACCGCATCAAGCGCTTCGGCAAACCCAAGCGACTTGGGAAGTTCAAAGATCGGGTTCACTCCATGGATGAACAGGGTTTTGACGCCACCGCTCTTCATCCTACTGATCAAGTCTTGCATTTCCTGCGCGCTCGCGGGGCGATGATACGCGTCCACGTTCGGCGCAAGCGGAGAGAGGAACATGCCACCGGGCTTTCCGAAATTATCGGTCAACGCGTTGAGGGCGAGGATGGCTTCTGCGTTGGCAAGTCCGTTCGTTTGACCGAGAGCCTGCCCGCCGGGTATAGCGAGCGGCGCCTGTGCGGCAACGATCAAGCCAGCCACGTGCATGAGTTGCTCCGTCGAAACACCGGATCGCGCCGCAACTTCTTCGATATTCACGTTGGAAAACGCGCGCGGCACGGGTCCGCCTTTTGCTTCCGCGACGAGTTTGCCGAGGGCAAGCGCGACCAAGCCTTCCGTCCCGGGTAGAAGCGGAATCCACTCGTCCGCTTTTGCCGCGGTCTGTGACAACTGCGATTCGAATTGGATCATATAGCCGCGTCGCAGGGGGTTACCACGTCGCATCATGGCAAATCCGCGCGTATAAGCGACAGGTGAAAGCCAGGTCTCCAGAAAGTTCGCGCCGAACGAAACGACCACATCGGCATTGGCAAGATCGAAGAACGGCAAGCCGCTCTGACCGAGAAAATTCTCGGCGGCTTGGCTCAGCGTTGCGCGAGATTCGAACATGCTCAAAGCGCTGAAGCGAAGAGGGATTGGCGCACCGATCGCCTTCGCAAGGTCAGAGACCAGATCGAACAGGTGATCCGGCGCGGTCCCCATGAGAAACGCAATCTCGGAAGGATTCGCGCTATTCAGTGCATCCGCAACGACCTGGAAGGCATCACCCCATGAAACCGCATCACCGCTCAACGAGGTGGAACGGTTCTGCTTGGTAGGTTTCTCAACGCGGTCGGGATTATACAAACCTTGTAAGGTTGCCTGTCCGCGCGCACATGTTTTGCCGAGGTTGATCGGGTTCGCCGGATTGCCCTCCGTTTTGATCGCACGTCCCTGCATCGTGCGGACGATCAGCCCGCAGCCTGCCGCACATTCGCGGCACGTGGTGGCGTAATAGGTGCTCAAACCATTGTAGGTGTATTCCGGCATTTTCACGTACGGTTCGCGCGTGACGTAACGTGAAGCGGGTCCGCAACCGGTTAAAACCGCTGTGGTTGCCGCGCCTGCCGTGGCTAGTTTGAGAAAATCACGCCGGGAAATTTTTTGATTCATGGATGATTCCTCTGTACCCGGATTAATAATGACATGTTCCACAATCGGTGAGTTTGATGAGTTTTTCTTCATCGTCACCCGCTCGTTCCCGGTGGCAATTCAAACACCAGCCCATGTTCATCACCTGCGGATTGACCGCGATCGTTACTTGAGACATATCTCCGTGACAGGTCTCGCAGTTCAATCCCGCCGCCACATGAGGACGATGTGTGAAATGGACGAAGTCCGGCACTTGTGCAACAGGAACCCAGGTGAACCCCACGCCTTGTTCCATCGCGTCTACCATGGGCTTCAGGAGCGGACTGGTTTGAGTTTTGGCAATTTGTTGATGACATCCCCAACATTTGTTGATCGTAGGCAAGCCCGGCGAAGGTCCGCGTAACGCGCCGGGATGGCAATATAAACATTGAATCCCCAGCCCCACATGCAATTTGTGTGTAAATTGAATCGGCTGTTCAGGCGGCTGTTGAGTTTGATACAAGCCATACGCGGCAAGGCTGAACAGGGATAACGCCGTAATCACCACCGCTATCCGCCCCATTGGGCTCATCACCCATTCAAAAATTTTTCGGATCATGCCTGCTCCTGGACAAAGATATGTTCGTGAAATATTGCACGATTTTACTAAATCTAGTCTTATTTGTAAACATCGAAAAAATGAAAGATCTTTGACCGCCGTCAGGGAAACATTCAATACCTGTTCCCGAGTTGACAAGGCGGGATTATAACGCAAAAGAATGGCGAAGAATGGGGTGAGTTCGACCGCGTTCGACGCATGTTATACTTGCCCGGCATGAAACGGCACTCACGACGTATTCTTATCATCGGCATGGCGTTGATGCTGGCATTGTTCGTTGCAGGTTTTGCGCGATACGCAATGTTCCAATCAACCTCCCCCAGCGGAAACACCAGCGCGTCATTTTTCCTTCAAGTCACAGCCACTCCCGAACCACAACAGGACCAATCCGAGATTGGCTCCACCGATCCCATCGTTGCCATGGGTGGCGTGATCGCGCTGATCATCTTCATTCCCATTCTGGCGCGCTACAAATACTGGGCGCGCCCCTCGTCGCAATAAAACTGCCACGTTAACAATTCTTAAAATCCATGTATAATCAGGGCAATCCGAAAGGATTGGATAGGAAAATTTCCACCGCACTCGCGGTCTTGGCTGTACCGACTCTGGATATTTTGAGCAGGAACCTCCCCGTTTTGGGAGTTATCACGAAGAAGTCATCGAAAGACACGTGAATACGAACCTGACTTCACCCCCTCAACTCGTTCTCCGCCAGTGACGTAAACCCGTCCAGCGGATTCACCCAACGCCTCCACGCCTCGCGCGGGATGTTGGGCTTGCTCAACCTACCCAGACATTTCCCCTCCCGTTGAAACGGGACCTTCGACAGCCGAAGCCGCTCGGACGGACCTTCGGCTGTGTATTTTTAATCCGTTCGCCACAGAGACCGCAGAGAAGATTTGGGTTTTTCTCGAAGGTCGCGGTGAGCTTTGTGGCTAAGAAAAGAACGTGGTCAAATGAAAAAGATCACCGCTCTCGAAGTGCAGAAGCGAAACCCGAATCGAGTCAATGTGCACCTCGACGGGGAATTTGCCTTCGGGCTGGCGCGCATCGTCGCCGCGTGGTTGAAGGTCGGCGATGTACTGGATGAGGCAAAGATCCAGAAGATGCAGACGGAGGATGCTCGTGAACGCGCCTTCCAACAGGCGATGCTATTCCTCAGTTACCGCGCCCGGTCGGAATCTGAGATTCGTCGGAACCTCCTCAAACACGAGATTCCCGACGAGGTGATCGAAGAAACGCTCGCGCGGCTACGGCAGGATGGACTGGCGAACGACGAACAATTTGCCCGCGCATGGGTCGAGAATCGGAGCACGTTCCGCCCGCGCAGCCGCCGTATGCTGGCAATGGAATTGCGTCAAAAAGGACTCGATGAAGAGACCGCCTCGACAGCGCTCAATGAAATTGACGATGAAGCGCTTGCCTACGAAGCGGCGCAAAAAAAAGCCGCAAGGTTTGCAACGTTGGAGTGGCAGGACTATCGAAAGAAATTATCTGAATTTCTCGCCCGGCGCGGTTTTTCGTACGCAGTGATCACGCCGGTGGTATCAAAAATCTGGAACGAAACGCATAACAAAGAACATCACTACGAAGATGAGGAAATAACATGAACCCCATAGTCATACTCATTGCGCTCGTCGCGTTGGCAATTGGCTTGGTCGCTGGTTACTTATTCCACCGCTATCAGGCGGAGAGGGCGCTCAAGAACCAGCAAGACAAGGCAGACAACATCCTAAAGGTTGCGAACGAACAAGCCCGGCTGATCGAGAGTCAGGCACGCGAGAATGCGACCAAGATCGTGCAAGCCGCCGAAGCGGAGATGAAGGAACGCCGCATCGAACTGAACAAGGAGACCGACCGGCTCGACAAACGCCGCGCTGAACTAGACAGCCGCTTCGACAAGATGGAACAGCGGGAACAGAACCTGAACCGCCGCCAATCGCAGGTGGATAAGCGGAGCAACGACATCGAAAAGCTGTACGAAGAGCAGGTGAAAAAACTGGAGCAGATCGCTTCACTTACATCGGACGAGGCGAAAAAGGAATTGTTCGCCGCCGTTGAAAAAGAAGCGCGCGGCGATATGGCGCGCATCATCCGCCAGATCGAAGCGGAAGCGCGTGAGGAAGGCGAAAAGCGCGCCCGCAAATTGATCGCGGACGCCATTCAGCGTGTTGCCTCCGAGCACGTGGCAGAGGTCACGCGCGCAGTCGTCACCCTCCCCAGCGAAGAGATGAAGGGACGTATCGTGGGTCGCAACGGACGCAACATCAAAGCCTTCGAGCAAGCCGCGGGCGTGGATGTGATCGTGGATGACACTCCTGATTCAGTGACCGTCTCGTGCTTCGATTCGGTCCGCCGCGAGATCGGGCGACGCGCGCTGGCAAAGCTAATTCTCGATGGCAGGATTCACCCCGCACACATCGAAAAGATCGTGGAAGATGAAACGCGCGCGGTCGAAAAGATAATTAATGAAGCGGGTGAGCAAGCCGCCTACGAAGCCAATGTCACAGGCTTGCATCCCGAAATCCTAAAAATGATGGGGCGCCTGAAATTCCGCACATCGTACGGGCAGAACCAACTCGCGCACGCGGTCGAAGTTTCCAAACTGGCGGGCATCCTAGCGGCGGAGATCGGCGCGAATGTTGAACTCTCCAAGCTGGGCGGCTTCCTGCACGATATCGGCAAAGCGATGGATCACAATCAGGATGGCACGCACGCGAAACTCGGCGCGGAATTTTGCCGCCGCTACGGAGTCAACTCGATCGTGGTGAACGCCATCGAATCACACCACCATGAAGTCGATCAACTTACGGTCGAAGCGATCATCGCCGAAGCCGCGGATGCCATCTCCGGGGCGCGACCCGGCGCGCGGCGCGAAGACCTCGAAGCCTACATCAAACGCATCCGCTCGCTCGAGGAAATGTCCATGTCGTTCGATGGTGTCCAACAAGCATTCGCCATCCAGGCGGGACGCGAAGTGCGCATCATCGTCAAGCCTGACGCGATCGACGATCTCGCCTCTGCACGACTGGCACGCGACGTGGCAAAGAAGATCGAAGAGACCATGCAATACCCCGGTCAGATCAAGGTGACGGTCATCCGAGAAACACGAGCAACGGAAATTGCGAAATAAATTCAAAACCGCATCCATTCGGATGCGGTTTTTATTTTTCTAAATTTCTCACAAACGGATTTGATCTTTTCTCCTCCCCCACCGTTGTTTCGGGTCCGTGTCCAGACAGCAAACGCGTATCATCGGACAAAGTGAAGATTTGCTCGCGGATGCTCTTTTCGAGCAAGTTCCAATCGCCACCGGGCAGGTCAGTGCGGCCCACGGAGCCGGCGAAGATCAGGTCGCCGCAGAAACATGTCCGGGCGGAGGGAACGTACAAGATGCAGTGACCAGTTGTATGTCCCGGCGTGAAGCGGATTTCAAATTCCACACTGCCAAGTTTCAATTTCATCCCATGCACAAAATCGATCGTCGGTTCGGGACCTGGGTCAATATCGAATCCAAAGAACGCGCCGCCTCCGCCCGCGCGCCACAGCACATGGTCATTCGGATGCAACGCGACCAACGGCAATGGGTTCAATTCATCGGCGATTGCCGCCGCGCCGCCGATGTGATCGAAGTGCGCGTGCGTATACCACAAATGACCGATGCGCCAGCCGCGTTTTTGCGCGGCTCCCAAAATGATGTGACCATCCCACGCGGGATCGATGACCGCGGCTTCCTTCGTTTCGGAATCCGCGACGAGGTAGGCGTTGGTCTGTGCGGGACCCAGCGTGAACGAAACGATCTCAAGCATGGATAATTCCTTTTGCAATGCTCGAGGCGGCTTCCCCGCCGCCGGGGACTGCGGTGGAAGCACGTAATATAATTTCAAGCATGGAGCAATCTCCGTGGGACGATCGCGCTGATAGCAACCGAGACAACGATCAACACAAGAGCAAGCGGATAGATCAAAAACGGATCGCTCGTATAGATGAAACCAGCCAGCGGCGGCGCGAGGATGAAGATCACCGCGTAGATCGTTTCCATCACGCCATATGTGAGTCCCATTTGCGATTGATGGACGAGTGAACGCGCCTGTGCCATCGCAAGTGGACGCGCGGCGCGAAAACCGCCGAGAAGAAAATATCCGAGCGCAAGGATCGGCGCGCCGGTTCCGCGCCAGATGATCAACGCGAACGCAGCGACCATCACTTGCGCAAGAACAAACCCGATATGAGGTTTTAGGCGGCTCAATGTGAGCGCCAAAATTGCATTCCCCAATGCTCCCATGGCAAAGACCACGCCGATATTGGAAAGCGACAAGTCGCGCACATCTTCCAAGAAGTTCGGCGTGAGGGGTTGGGCAAGATACATCGCGAAAACAGAAAACGCAACCACGCCAAGAAAACTTTTCAAGCGCGCATTATTCCATAGATTCACCGGTGGCGCTTCGGGATCGTGATCGTCGATCGGTTGGTTCTGGATCATCAGGATGCATACCGTCGAGAGCACGAACATGCCTGCCGCCACGGAATATACGGCGCGCAGTCCGTAGTGGTCGCCGATCCAGCCGCCGGTGATGGGTCCAAGCACCATGCCCATGTTGAACGTGGCGGTTGTCATCGAAAGCGCAGTACCCACCGACCAATTTCCGCGCGCCGCGGTGACGTAACTTCCGAGCGGCGACGCTACGAACGCGGTCAACCCATAACCCATCATGCCAACGATGAACAACGGCAACTCACGTGCGATCGCCATGATCACCGTCGAGGCGAGACCGGTCAGCCACGCGAACACAAGCAACGGTCGCCGTCCGACGCGATCCGCCAGCCTGCCCGCCGGGATGTGCGTGATCGCCATCGCCGCGCCGAACGCGCCGAGGATCAAACCGATCTCCGCTTCACTGCTCCCCAATTCCTTGAGATAGATCGGTTGGAAATTGAAGAAAAGCCCTTCGCCAAACCCCCACGTGAGAAGAGCAAACGCGATAAAAATGAGATTGCGGTTCAAACATTTCCTCCAACACGCTGGATAAATTCCAGCACAGATTCGAAGACTTGCTGACGAGCCGCGTCACGCGTGACGACGTGGCCTGATCCGGCGATGTACAGTTTTGTCCGCTCCTTCGCGTTGACCAGCGAGGCGTGGATCCTTTCCATATTTTCTGGCACGATGTATGTGTCATCGCGCGAGTGCATCAAAAGTATAGGCACGTCAACTTTCGGTAATGCCGCGCGCATTTCCAACATCAGTTTTTTCAACTCCGCCGTCGAGCGGATGGGGTTTTGCGGATACGAAACCTGTTCGCGGTACGCGGCTTGGTCGAACCAGCCACTGCCCGGCTTGCCTTTACTTTTTGGAACGAACTTCTTGAACAGGCTTGCGAAATCCAACAGCCAGATCGGATAATCGCGCGGCAGTCCATACGGGGTGGCTAACGAGGCTACACCCTGCACTTTCAATCGCGTGGACATCAGCAGGGAAAGAATGCCGCCCATCGAAAGCCCAACCATGATAATGCGATCCGATACGCCGCGTAGAAGATGATAGCCATCTTCGACGGAAGCCATCCAATCTGTATGACGCGAACGAACCATATCTTCAGGTGCGGTTCCATGCCCCGCGAGGCGAATCCCCAGGCAGGTGTATCCGTGCTGATTCAAGAACTCCCCCAGCAAACGCATTTCTTTCGGGGAGGCTGTGAATCCGTGAACGAGCAGGCAGGCAGGTTTTGAACGGTCGCCGAGAAAGAAGAACGGCTCCGCTGTGGGTATCAACCGCGGCATGGACGAATTATAGACTATCTGCGACGCATCCACGCAGGACGAAGGGAAGCAACCTTTTTGTACACCGGACAATTCTTCGTATGCGCGCCCGGCAAATACCCCGTTGACATCAGGAACTCGTTCACGATCTCGCCGCCCGTGAAGACGAAGGTTTTCTTGAACAGTTTTGTCCAATCTTCTTTTGTTTGAGGATGATGCGTGTCCAACCAGCCTTTGAAGGAGCCAAATTCCTTTTGTAATTTTTGAATACGCTTCGCATTTTCGATCGCCGCATCCACCTTCAATCGGTTGCGGATGATCCCCGCGTCTGCGAGCAGGCGAGTGCGATCTTTCTCGCCAAACTTTGCCACTTTCGCAATGTCAAATCCACGAAAAGCTTTGCGGAAGTTATCAGCCTTTTTCAGAATCGTGATCCACGAAAGCCCAGCCTGATTGATCTCGAGGATCAATCGCTCGAAGAGCAGGTTATCGTCATCAAGCGGAAATCCGTATTGGGTATCGTGGTAGTTTTTGTTGAAAAGGTCTTCAGGGTGTGAATTGACGTAATCGCAGTAGGATGTCATAAAGAATACAATTCAAATGTCGCTTCGGCAGATAAAACGCCGGCAAGGCGAGTGTCTCGTGTCAGAACTCCAAGCCCAGCTACTTTTCCAGTTGCGGAGATCAATGCATCAATCCACCCTAGCCCCGTGGACGAATACTTTTGCATCCAAGAGCCAGCCAACCGGGCCGCATCTGAATCGAGAGGAAGAGATATAAAGCGCTCAATAATCAACTCATGGCGTTCTACTTCATCGGCATGCAAGCCGCGCCATAATTCTGCCTCGGTTAGCACAGAAATATACGGCAGAAGCGAACCGTCAAGAATTAAATCGAAACGGACTTTGATTCCACTTTTACCACGATAGATATCGATTAAAGCGGTTGTATCGAAGAGCAGTTCTGCCTGATCAGCCATTCTTCCAATCACTTTCCCAGTTTTTACGGCTTTCTTTCAACCAATCGTCGCTGATATCGGCGCGCTCCGACCACATACCGAAAGTTCCTCGCAATATTTCGGTTTTCTTCGGAGTCAGCCCGCCACGTCGACGCGTCCGCTCATATTCGCGGACGCTCAAAATGACAGCCACGGGTTTGCCATCGCGCTCTACATAGACCGGCCCACCGGCTCTCGCGACCTCCCTCAAGACGCGTCCAAAGCGGTTTTTCACCTCAGTTGCAGGAAGATATTTGATGGACATGGTTTCTCCTATTAGCCATTTTAATTGGCTAACGTATTGTACCCCTGTCATATAATTTGAACAAGCCTATCTAGATCCCCGGCGAATGCACACCCACAGTAGCCAGCCATTCACTGCTTTCCAGGACCGCTGTTTTTCACAACGCCATCTCCATGATCGGAAGGATACGTGGTGAACCGTCCACTTCGGAATGTTGTTCGCCGGCCTTCTTCATTCCCAACCTCTCATAAAATCCCATCGCGTTTGGATCCGCTTCGAGTTGCAGGGATTTGTAACCGCGTTGCCTCGCTAAAGTCACTGCGTGGAGGAATAATTCTTTCCCAATTCCTCTTCCAATGTATTCGGGTAAGACCCAGAGATTCTCAAGCCACGCAATTCCGTTTTTGTCTTGCAAAGTGTAAAAAGCAATTGCTTTCTCATCGTCCACCGCAACCCAACTCTCGTTTTCTTCAAAGTAATCAGGCGTAAAAGTCAATTGTGGAGCCCAGATTTCCATCCAGCGTTCGGGATATCCCCAGTAGCGTTTTGCAAACAAAGCAATTTGAGTTAATTCTTCTACATCTTCAGGGTTGACCCGCCGAATCACAGTCATGGCTTGAATTGCTTTGCCTGCTTGATCACATCATCGAAATGTAACTGGTCGTGATAAATTCCGATCCGCAACGTGACGATGAGATTGCACCAGCCAAAGGCGGGATCGTACATGTACAAATTTCCCAACACATCTTCGTCCTTGTTTTCGTAGAACGCGCGAACCGTTGCATGGATTTCTCTCATTTCGGACTTGAGCGCTTCCAATGAAACAGGTTTTCGGGTGTTGAAGCGCGGCGTCCACAGGAAGCCCACCCATTGAGGGAATCGCGGGTCGCGGTAAACATCCTCAATTGATGTTGCATACTGGCGCTTTCTTTTCAACCGACCATACCAGCCATTGAGTTTCCACAACCATTGCACGGCAGGCAGCATGGAAGCGGTCAGCAGGTAATTATGGTCGAGAATTTCGCCGATGCTCCATTCTTTCGGCGCGGGTCTCTGCCAAAGTTGGGAATCTGAAAATCCACCCAACGCGGCGAAGGCTGATTCGCGCTGGAAATCCAGTAAGGTTAGATATTCTGAGATAACTTCCGACATGAGGTTCAAAATCTCAGCCACGAATTTCGCGAATTAGCGCGAATGCTTATTTTGTGATTTAACGACACGCTGGTGCTCCAACGAGCCTGCACCGAAATTGATCAGGATCGCAAGTTCCAAACCCGTTGAGGTAAGGTAATGAAGGGCTTGGGCTTGATGAGAGGCATTCAAGCGCGAGACTCCTTTGACTTCGACAATGATCTTCTCATCAATCACAAGGTCGGCTTTGTATACACCAACCACATCTCCTTTGTACGAGACTGGAAGTTCGACCTGATGTTGGAAAGGAATACCGCGGAGAGTAAATTCCTTTTCGAGCGCGGCTTGATACACCGCCTCTAGAAAACCGGGACCGAGGATTCTGTGCACTTCCATCGCCGCGCCGATAATCGCAAACGACAATGCCTTGTGAATTATCTCAGTCATAAAACCTCCAAAACTTCAGCCGCGAATCGTTTAGCGCGAATTAGCCCGAAGGGTTTTAAAAATTCGTGAAATTCGCGTAATTCGCGGCAAGAAAGAATCACCCTACTACTCGAATCTCTCTCGGCATATCCGACAACACATCCGCGCCGGTTTCGGTAATTACAACATTATCTTCGATGCGCACGCCGTTTCGACCGGGCAGATAGATACCGGGCTCGACCGTGAATGCCATGCCGGGTTCGAGCAATTGCATGTTGTCGCCGCGTATGTATGGCTCCTCATGTCCTTCCATGCCGATGCCGTGACCCGTGCGATGCGTGAAATATTTTCCGTAGCCAGATTTTTCGATCACATCGCGTGCGGCTTTATCCACGTTTGCGCAAGGGACGCCGGGCATCGCCGCGGCGCGACCAGCCGCGTTCGCCTCCTGCACGATCTTGTGGATTTTTTCATACTCCGCGTCCACCTGCCCTACCGCGAAGGTACGCGTCAAGTCAGAGATGTAACCATCGTGCGCCGCACCCCAATCCACGACAAGCAAATCGCCTTGTTGTAATCTTCGCTCCGTGGGCGAGGCGTGCGGATTTGCCGAGTTCGGTCCTGATGAAACAATCGGGCTAAATGGCATTTCGGATTCTGAGCCATGTTTCAGCAATTGCGTCACCAATTCTGCGGCTACTCCTTTTTCGGTCATGCCGACCTTTATGAATGGAATCGTCGCTTCGAGCGCGGACTGGGCGATCTGCACCGCCCGTCGCATCGCGTTCACTTCGGCTTTGTCTTTTCGCAAGCGCAACTGCGCCAACACATCGCTCGCATCGGGGAAGTCCGCTTCAGGTGCGCCGTTTTTCACGTGGCGGAATTCTAGCAGGCGCAATTGACGCGGCTCGACGCCAATCCGCTTCCCATCCAGATCGAGAGCTTGTACCGCCTTGCGGAAAGCCGCGTCCCACTCGGACGGGTTTTCGGGATACGAAAACACTTGCAATTTATACGGAAGGTTAACAACCTTCTGCAATTCCAACTCAGGCAGAACAAGCGCGGGGACTTGATCCTTTGCGAAAAGCAAAACGACCGGGCGTTCCATCAGGTGGAAGTTCAGCCCGGTGAGATATTTGAGGGTTGGACCCGGATTCAGGATAACCGAATCAAGTTCCCCCGTCTGAAGTGAAGCGTTGAGTTTGTCCAAGCGGGATTGGGTCATTTGAGTCTCCTTGTAGAGAGCAGCGCTAATCCAAATTGTGAGTCTTCTTCGAGAAAAAATAAAGGATCCAATCCACCGCGACCGGGAAGAGCGTGTCGAAGGTGGTGATGATGCGGAACCACCACGGGATGACGAGCGTGCGGCGCGGACGTTTGGCAATATCCACCACGCGTTGCGCGACATACTCGGAGGTCAGATGCGGATATTTGAAACGCTTGATGGTTTCGCGTGATTTCGTGCGTTCAAGCTTTTGACCGAACTCTGTGACTGCGGGACCCGGGTAAATGCCCGACACATGAATCCCAAACGGTGAGACTTCGCGGCGGAGAGCATCGGTGAATGCGCGCAAGCCCCACTTGCTGGCGGAATAGGTGGTGATGGTGGGCGCGGCGATCAGCCCGCCCACAGAGACCATGTTGATGATGTGACCTTCGCGGCGTTCGAGCATGTGCGGAAGCACCGCGCGCGTGACCAGCATCGTGCCGATGAGGTTGACGCGCACGAGCGTTTCGATCCGCCGTTCGGGGTCGAGACGTTCGAACCAATCCACCGCGCCGTAACCCGCGTTATTGAAAAGGATGTCGATCTTGCCGTAAAGGTCGAGCGCGGTCTGCACCATTATTTCGATCTCGGCGCGCTCGTTCACATCCACAGGAATGGCGAGGGCTTCGCCTCCCTTGCTTTGAATTTCAGCCGCGAGGGTTTGCAATCTGTCGAGCCGGCGCGCGGCGAGGACGATCTTGCATCCTTCCTGCGCGAAGAGTTTTGCGGCATCCTCGCCGAACCCCGACGATGCACCGGTGATGAGAACGACTTTGTTTTTGAGGGAGATGGGCATGATGATCGAGACCGCTTAGGGATGATTCGCTACGCAATACGCAGTACGCAATACAGATTAAGTACTTCGTATTGCGTACTGCGTAGGGTCATTCGCTTTCTTCTTGTCCCTCTTCTTTATTTTGTTTCTTTGGTCGCGGGGGTTCGATAACCGCATCCTTGCCCAGCGCGATCTGCAACACATCGTCCATGTGTTTGACTGGGATGATCTTCAATTCGGATTTCGCGGTCTTCGGCAATTCTGTTAGGTCTTTCATATTCTTATCGGGCAAAATCACAGTTTTCAAACCTGCACGATGCGCGGCAAGGACCTTTTCGCGCACGCCGCCGATCGGCAGGATTCGCCCACGCAGAGTAATCTCGCCGGTCATGCCGACGTGTTTGAACACGGGACGACCCGTCAACGCAGAGATGATGGCGGTCGCCATTGTGATTCCAGCAGACGGTCCGTCTTTCGGAATCGCGCCTTCAGGCATGTGCACGTGGATGTCCATGCGCTCGAAGACTTCCAAGTCGATCTTCAGTTCGCCCGCGCGCGATTTGATGTAGGTCAATGCGGCTTGACCCGACTCTTGCATCACGTCGCCCATCTGACCGGTCATCTGCAACCCGCCTTTGCCTTCGAGAACTGCAACTTCCACGGGCATGATCTCGCCGCCGTTCTCCGTCCACGCGAGTGATGTGACCACGCCAACCTCATCCGTGCGTTCGGCTTCGGGCTGAAACACTTGTTGCGGACCGAGATACTTCTCGATCGAATCCGCCTTGACGATCGACTCGAACTTCTTCCCCTCCGCCTTCAAGCGCGCCACTTTACGGCAGACCTTCCCGATCTCGCGTTCCAAATTGCGGACGCCCGCCTCGTACGTGTACTCGCGGATGATCTTCCGCACAGCGTCGGCTTCAAAGGTGAGGCTGAGTTCCTCCACTCCATTTTCTTCGATCTGGCGCGGGATGAGGTAGCGGTTCGCAATTTCGAGTTTTTCTTCTTCGATGTAGCCGGGGAACTCGATGACTTCCATGCGATCCAACAACGGAGAGGGAATGCTTCCCAGCGAATTTGCAGTTGTGACGAACATGACCTTTGATAAATCAAACGGCAGTTCCAAATAATGGTCGCTGAATGTATTGTTCTGTTCGGGGTCGAGCACTTCGAGCATCGCCGAGGCGGGGTCGCCGCGGAAATCGGAATACAACTTGTCAATTTCATCCAACATGAACAGCGGATTCGACGTCCCTGCGCGCTTCATGGTTTGGAGGATTCTGCCGGGCAACGCGCCGATGTACGTGCGGCGATGACCGCGGATCTCGGCTTCGTCGCGCACACCGCCGAGCGAGACACGCACGAATTTTCGCCCGAGCGCCTCGGCAATTGAACGTCCAAGTGAGGTTTTCCCGACTCCGGGAGGTCCGACGAAACACAAAATCGGCTGGCGTTCTTTCTTCGGCTTCAACGAACGGACGGCGATGTATTCTAAAATCCGTTCTTTCGCTTTCTTCAACCCGTAATGATCGCGCTCCAAAATCTTCGCCGCGTTCTTCACGTCGAGATTGTCGGGAGAGAGAGTCGCCCACGGCAGTTCGAGAATCCAATCAACGTACGTGCGGATGATTCCCACTTCGGGCGCCATCGGCGGCATCTGGTTGAGGCGTTCCATTTCTTTGAGCGCGACCATCTTCGCTTCGTCGGGAAGGTTCGCGGCTTCGACCCGCTTTTTCAAGTCGCCCGATTCGCGCGTGAAGATGTCGCCTTCGCCCAGTTCGTTCTGGATCTGCCGCATCTGCTCACGGAGATAAAACTCGCGCTGACTTTTATCCACCTCGCTTTGCACTTTCGAGTGGATCTCGTCTTCGAGTTCAAGCACATCCACTTCCTGTGCCAAAATTTTATTCAGTGCTTGCAACCGTCCGCGCACATCGAGCAACATCAACAAACTTTGCTTCGCTTCGTAATTCAACGAAAGCGATGTGGCGAGCATGTCCGCAAGCCAGCCGGGCTCGGCGATGTTCATCGCATACAAATGTGCTTCCTCGGGAATCGAACGATCCAATTCCACACAGCGATGAAACAAATCCAACGCCGAACGCATGAGCGCGCTCGTTTGGCGGTCGGCAGTTTGAGGTTCCGAAATGACGCGGGCTCGCACCTTGAGATACGGCACACTGCGGATGAACTCCAAAATCTCCACGCGGCGGCGTCCTTGCACGAGCGCGGAGTGCGAGCCGTCTGGCATGGCGAGCAAACGTCCCACTGCCATCTCCACGCCGATGGGCAGAAAATCATCCGCGCCTGGCGTATCCAGATCGGGGTCGCGCTGAGTCAGCCCGATCACGGTCTGACCCTTTCGCTGTGCTTCCTCCACGGCGAGCAATGACGATTCGCGCCCGATGAAGATCGGCGAGACCATGCGCGGAAACACGACCAGATCGCGCAACGGCAACACCGCGGCTTCGATCATGCCGCTTGCATCCGCCTCGCGATTCGCAATGCGATACAACTCCTCCGTGCGCTGCGAGAGGGTCAGGTCAAAATTTTCTTCTTCGGTCCAATCTTTTGGGTGACTCATTCGTTGCCTCTGTCATTGCGAGGAGGGCTTTAGCCCGACGAAGCATCTCCACCACTATGAAGGGGATTGCTTCGGGCTACCGCCCTTGCAATGACGGGTTAAGTTTATTCCATGCTTTCATCACTTCCGCCGTGACGAACATGCTCCCAGCGGACAGGACAATGCTACCATCTTTTGCGGATAACTCCAACGCCCGCGCCAACGCGGACTCGACGGGACTCACCGCTTCACTCTCCAACCCAGCCTGCTTCGCCAACGCGATGATTTTCTCCTCCTCCAGCGCCCGCGGATGGTCGGCGCGCGTGACGATGAGACGCCGAATTTTCGGTTTCAGCGCGGCAAACATACCGGGGAGATTCTTATCCTCCGACGCGCCGAAGATGAGATAGGCTTGCTTGTTCGGAAAATACGTTTCGAACGTCTCGCGCAATTTCGCAAACGAATCATCGTTGTGCGCGGAATCAAAAATGACAGGTGGCTCGCGCCGCGCGATTTCAAATCTCCCCCGCCATTTGACTTGTGCGAATCCTTTTTGAATTGCCTCGTCTGAAATTTCCAGCCCACTGACTTTGAGCGCGGCATACGCTGTCGCCGCGTTTTCGAGTTGGTGACTACCTAAAAGAGGAATGGTGAGATCAAGTGACAAAGGAAAGAGGAAAGCGCCGCCCTGAGCGTGCCGAAGGGAGGAAAGATGGAGTGTTTGTCCGTTGAGAGAAGATTCCAAAGACTCAACTTGAATATCTTTTCCAACCAAAACTAGATTCAATTCCATCATTTTGGCTACGCGCTCCAAAACTTCGAGTGCTTCATCCTTTTGTGAAGAAGAAACCACAGGCACACCACGCTTGATGATGCCCGCTTTCTCACCTGCTATCTTCGCAAGCGTATCTCCCAGCACAGCCATGTGATCATATGATAGTGATGTGATGACCGAAACCTTTGGCGTGACGATGTTCGTCGCGTCGAGTCTTCCTCCCAAACCAACCTCGATCACCGCCGCGTTGCATTCCTGTTTTGCAAACGCGAGAAAGCCAAGCGCGGTCGTGATTTCAAATGTCGTCAGTTTCGGAATTTTCGCTACCGCTGGTTTTACTTCCTCCACCAACTCAACCAAAAACTCATGCGAAATCGGCTCTCCATTGACCTGAATCCGTTCGCAATAATCCAGCAAATGCGGGGATGTGTACAACCCAACTTTGTATCCCGCCGTCTCCAACGCGGATGCGCACAACGCGCACACCGAGCCTTTCCCCTTCGTCCCTGCCACGTGAATGATAGGATATTTTGCTTGTGGATTCCCAAGTTCATCCATTAACGCGAACATGCGGTCAAGGTTGAACTCAGCCTTGGCAAGTTCGGAGGAATGTTTCAGGCTATAATCCACGAACGAGTAGAGATAATCGAGGGCTTTGTTGTATTCGGATTCGATGTCCATGCGAGGGATTGTAAAACGTAATTGGCGATTCGTAAATCGAAGAATGCTCACAGGAGAAATGGTTATGAAAAAGTTCATTCCTTTTTTGACTTCTATTACACTCCTCATTAATGCGTGTACTGCACAAGCAGTTGCAACAACTCTGCCCACATCACAACCTACGAATACAGTTGCTCCAACTTCAACTCCATCTCCAACCCACACACCTCTACCCACCCATACCGCAACTCCATTCATCTTTACCCTTCAAGATCTTGTCCAGATGAGTAATGAAGACAAGATATCACATGCTCCAGAGATAGAGGGACATACGGCTTTTCGTGCCGCTGAGCGATACGTTTTGTACGAGACCTCGGAGGGAGAAAGAGACGTAGCTTATGATTTGACGACGGGTGAACAGGTAGAAATACCGAATTATCAGATTACTACTCCTGAGAAATTTTACTCTAATGAGATACCGCAAGAAGATTTGGAAAATGGTAAGTACTGGTTGTGGCTCAATACCCTTGATGTGGAGTTTGATCTTGAAAAAATTAAGGACGTGCCGATTGTATATGAGCAGAACAATCAAATTAGTTGGCTGCCAGCGATGCAGATCTACCATGATAGTGGACCATCCGCACCGGCTGATTTTGGTGACCCCGCTACGGCACCTTTTGACCGTGACGTTACTTCTGGTGTAGTTATTTATCATGAAAACGGAATTGAGTCGTTTGCAATACTTAGGCCTGTCGCGTTTTTTGACGCAGAGACAGGACAAGTTAACTGGGTTGTTGCGATTAATTCGTTTATACAGCAGTGGGAAGATGAAAGTCCAACTACGGCAAAAATTTCTCGTAATTTGACCACTTGGCGAGACCATTATAATGTGACACCGCTCGTGACGAATTTTTATTCAGTTGATACGGGATTTCCTGACCCTGTTTTGCAACGTAGTTATGAGTTATACCCTGATGTGGATAATCGATTTGTTAGGTTTGCTAATGGGGACTTATCTGCCCTTTCGGCTCCTGGCTTGGTGGTCCAAACGGGGAGCAATATGCGTACCGATTCAAACCGATTTAAATAACTCTAGACTAGCTTGCAGTGTTTTACGGCTTGTGCTCTAACGGGATTATGCTCGCCACCCTCACCATGCACCTCCACCTCCCCGCCTGCTCGCCGGCGCAGTCTCTCGAAGAAAAGTGACATAAAAGCTTGCTTGACATTTCATACAGTCAACCGTACAATCTGTACAAATTGTACAGTTTGTACATAGGAGACCGAAATGCCAAATACAATCATAAAAAGTGGCGAGGCGCGCATCAAGTTCCGTGACATTCTTGATCAGGTTATGGCTGGCAAAGGCGATGTGATTATCGAGCGTAACGGCAAGAACGTCGCCGTGATGATCCCTGCTGTCGATTACGAAAAAATCCGCGATGAATTGGAGGAATTGCGCGCCGTGCGTGAAGCCGCTGCCTCCTATGCTGAATGGAAGAAAAATCCATCCGTCGGGCGCGCCTTTGAAGAGGTGGATGTGGAGCTGGATCAACCTGCATGACGGGCACGCAATGGCGCATCATCATCCATCGCAAGGCAGAGAAAATGCTCAAGCGGCTGGATGGCGATATTTTGGTGCGCGTCCGAGCGGCGATACGCGAACTGGCAAGCGAACCGCGTCCCAACGGTGTGAAAAAACTGACGGGCTATGAAAATTTTTTTCGCATCCGCGTTGGGGATTGGCGAATCATCTATGCCATCGAAGATGACCAACTGATTGTGCTCGTGCTAGAAATTTCCACACGCGGCGGCGCGTACCGCGATCTTTGATGCTCGCCACCTCACCATCCATCTTCACCTCTCCGCCTGTACCCAATCGTAAGGCGGGATGACATCCCACCCCACGAAAATTATGCTCGCCACTCTCACCATTCACTTCCACCTCCCCGCCTGCACCTCCCTCAAAGAAAAGCGCAGGCGGATCAAGCCGCTGATCTCACGCCTGCATCGCGAGTTCAACGTCTCTGTGGCGGAGATGGATTTGCAGGATAAATGGGATGAGGCGGTCATCGTCTGTGCGATGGTGGGGAACGACGCCGCGTTTTTACAATCGGCATTGGGGAATGTGGCGAACTGGGTGGAAGGTCATTGGTCAGATGGGGATGTGTGGGAGAGTCGAATACTGGTAGACAGGTAAACAAGTAGACAAGTAAGCAAGTAAACACGAGTGTACCTATTGCCATGTGTACCTGTGTACGTGTCTACCTGTGTACGTGTATACTTGTTTACTTTCCCCAAGGAGAATCCATGGACTTACACCTCAAAAACAAACGCGCGCTCGTGGCAAGTTCCTCCCGCGGACTGGGCTACGCCGCCGCGTTGCTCCTCGCAAAAGAGGGATGCCGAGTGGCGGTCAATAGCCGCGAGGAGGAGAATGCAAAACGGGCGGCGCAGAAAGTACACCAAGAGACACGCGGAAGCGCACAGGTAGAAGGATTAGCGGGTGATGTTAGTCTGCCTGATGTACCTGAGAAATTAATTCAACAAACTGTGGATGCGTTCGGTGGATTGGACATCCTCATCACCAACGCGGGCGGGACGCCTGCCGGGTCGTTCGAATCGTTCGACGATGAGACGTGGCGAAAAGCGGTGGACACTTCGTTGATGAGTCACGTGCGCTTGATCCGAGCCGCCCTCCCCCATTTGCGGAAATCCGACTCACCCAGCGTGCTGGCGATCAACTCCTACGTGACCAAACAGCCCATGCCAAACCTCGTGCTCTCGAACAGCATCCGCGCGGCAACAGCGGGTCTGATCAAAACGCTGGCGATGGAACTGGGTAGGGAGCGCATCCGTTTTAATTCCATCCTGCCCGGCTGGACGATGACCGAGCGCGTCGACGAATTGATGGCTTCCCGCGCAAAAACCAATGGCACATCCATCGAAGAAGAGCTCGCCAGACAGACCGCCGAGATCCCACTCGGGCGCATGGGTCAGCCGGAGGAATTTGCCAATGCAGCGGTCTTCCTTGTTTCACCCGCCGCATCGTTCATCCATGGAGCCATGCTCGCTGTGGATGGAGGCGTCATTAAGGGAACCTTCTGATGCAACGATGTTTTATTCTTTTCATCCTCATCCTCGTCGGCTGTTCATCTCCACCCGCAGGCACTCAAATTCCCACATCACTGCCCTCCACAATCAGCGAAGCGCAGGAAGTTTTGATTCGATTTTTCGAGTTGCTGAACGCGAAACAATACGCCGAAGCGGACGCGTTGTACAGCGGCGAGTACGAACAACTACAAGTTTTCAACCCTTCGACAGACCCGGCGGATCACGCCGCGCTGTGGAGTTGGTCCTGCGAATTCGCGGGACTGCAATGCCTGAAAGTTCGCACCGCGGCGTTCGAAAATTTACAAGGCGACACCTTTGTCTTTCAGGTAGAATTCAGCAATACCGACGGGAGTTTGTTCGTGCTGGGTCCGTGTTGCGGCGCGAACGAGACCGAGATGCCGCCCGTTTCGCAATTCGAATACCGCGTGGCGAGAGACAGTGATGGAAAATTCAAAGTCAAAGACTTGCCTCCCTACGTTCCGTAAATGACAAATAATCCGAATCGCTCATTGCTCCTCATTGCCTGCGCTTGTTATGCCGTTTCAACATATCTGTTGCTCTACGCCAGCACAGCGGATGTTCCCCTTCCAAAGTGGGGCGGCTATCTCGATGTAGGTTTGGTCTTCGTCATCGTGTATCTCAGTTTCACGATCTTCGGAAAAGGCAAGAGCAATCCTCGATTTCAAACGGCGCATCGCGCCGCGCTCAACATCGTGCCGCTGATGTTATTGGGAATTTGGATCTACCGCAACGCGCTCGATCTCAACATCCTCCTGCCCGGGCTGGCATGGCGGACGTATCTCTTCTTTCACATCCTGCCGTATGCTTTGAATGTTTGGAAACCAGAACCGACGAATGAATAAATTTTCCTTTTTGGCGCGCACGTCCATTTTGATCGCATTCTTCTTTTTGATAGACAAAGTCCTCGCCTTCGTGCGTGTGGGCATCATCTCGCGCATCTATACAGACGAGGTCGGCTTGCTCGATGTGTTCAACTCCGCCAACAACGTGCCAGACGTGTTGTTCGCGCTCATCTCCGGCGGCGCGCTGGCGATGGCGTTCATCCCATTGATGAGCGAATACCTCACCACGAAAAGCCGTGAAGCCGCATGGGATTTGTTCTCGCGCGTCGCCAATCTCGCCTTTCTCGTCACCGGTTCGATCGCGATGCTTGTTTTCATATTCGCGCAAGAGATCGTGGACACAGTCATCGTCCCCGGTTTCAGCGCAGAGCAACGCGTGCTCGTCGCGGAGCTGATGCGGCTCAACCTCGTCAGCACCATCATCTTTTCGATCAGCGGACTGGTGATGGCGAGCCTGCAAGCCAACCAGCATTTTCTACTGCCCGCGCTCGCGCCGACGATGTACAACGTCGGTCAAATTTTCGGCGCGATGGTCTTCGTGCCGCGCTTCGGCATTCACGGTCTCGTCTACGGCGTGATCCTCGGCGCGGCATTGCATCTCACGGTTCAAATCCCGGCGCTGTTCCGATTCGGTTTCAAATGGACTCCCGCGCTCGACCTGCGTCACACCGGCTTGCTGGATGCGCTCAGACTTCTCGGTCCACGGTTGCTCACCATGGGCGGGATTCAATCCATCGTGATCATCCGCGATTATTTCGCATCCTTCCTCCAACAGGACGGCGCGGTGACATCCCTCGCTTACGGCTGGATGATCATGCAAGTGCCTGAGACACTGCTTGGGACTGCCATCGCCACCGCCATGTTGCCGACACTTTCAGAACTCGCATCACGCGCCCAGTGGCATGACTTCCGCTTGGCGGTCGAGCGCGCCCTGCGAGTGTTGATCGCCCTCACGATTCCCGTCGCGGCGGTGATGGCGGCGGGGATCAATCCGCTTGTGCGCGCCGCCTTCGGCTTGGATGCCGAAACCTCGACCCTCATTACATGGACGACGCGCGCGTACCTTCTCACGCTCACAGGATTCTCGATTCAGGAGATCGCCGCGCGTTCGTTCTACGCGCGCAAAGAACCGCTATTCCCGTTGTACGCGGTCATACTGCGACTCATCATGTTCATTGGAATTGGGTATTTAGGAATCACGTTCTTCAAACCGATCGGTGCGCCAATTATTGCTTTCGCTGAAATTGCGTTGCTCATCGAATCGATCATCCTCTTCGGCTGGTTGAGCAAACGAATGCACGAACCCATCGTTGTGTGGGGCGCGGCGGTCAAAGGTCTGGTTGCGGCGGTGATCGGAGGCGTGATCGCTTATCTGTTGGCGGTCTACATCCCCGGTTCCGCCGTGCTGACCGCATTGCTCGGCATGACCATCGGCGGGCTCATCTGCCTGCCCATCATCTGGTCTGAAATTAAATTGCTTGTGAAGTTGTAGGGCGACATTAATGTCGCCCTACAGAACGATCATCTCGTTAGGATATAATATTTCCCATGTCTGAAGATCTTGGTAGCACACAACCCAATATGAAAGTAACGAAACCCGGGCGCGGCAAACGATTCCTGTTCAACGCGCTGGGCGTGATCCTCCTCCTCGCCCTGGCGATTTTTAGCGGATTTCGGTCCGGTATCAGCACACGGCAGGCATATCAATCGTCCGTGATGAGCCAACAACTCAGCGAGCAATTTACATTGGCTCTGGTGGATATCCAGTTCGGAAAATACGATAACGCCAAACAACGCCTTGAATGGATCATCCAGCACGACCCCTCGTTCCCCGGCGCACAGCAGGAATTGACGAACGTGCTGGTGTTGATGAACCAGCCCACACCTACGCCGACTCCCTCGCTCACGCCCACGCCCGATTTCAGCGGCGCGGAGGAAGCCTATGCGCGCGCGCAACAACTGATCGCCTCGCAGGATTGGCCCGGCGCACTGGGCGCGCTCGACGAGATACGGAAACTCGACCCAAAATACAACACCCCCCTCGTGGACGGGATGTATTACTTCGCCTTGCGCAACTACGGCGTGAACCTCATCAATTCAGGGAACCTCGAAGGCGGCATATACCAGATCACCCTTGCGGAACGATTCGGTCCGCTCGACCGCGACTCCAACGGTTTGCGCGAAGGCGCCCGCGTCTACATCATCGGCGCGTCGTTCTGGGAATTGGACTGGTCGCAGGCAGTGTTCTACTTCCAGCAGGCGAGTAGTTGGGGTAATTTATGGGACGGCACAATGACCGCCGGCGCGCGTTACCAGTTCGCGTTGATGCGCTACGGCGATGACCTGCTCGCCAAAGGCGATGCGTGCGGCGCGTTCACCCAATACACCAGCGCGCAAAGCGCGGGCGTGCTCGACGATGCCGCGGCAAAGGGTCTTCGCCAGGCAACTTTGATCTGCTACCCAGCAACTGAAACACCATTCCCGACAGAAACGCCAACACTCGGTCCCCCACCCGCCGATACCGAAACGCCCATCCCCACCGACACACCCACGCCATGACGCCTCCTCCCGTTTGGGCAATTGCGGTCACCTACTGGTTGCATTTTCTCGCAACGGTCATGTGGGTCGGCAGTCTCGCGGCGATCGCGTTCCTCATCCTGCCTGCCATGAAGCGCACGCTCGACCTGAACGCGCAACTCGCGCTGATCGAAGCCATCCAAAAACGATTCGAGCCAGTCACATGGTTCAGCCTCAGTTTGTTGGTTCTGACGGGCTTGTTCCAAATGAGCGTCAACCCGCATTACGACGGTTTTCTTTCCACAAGCACACAATGGTCGCTGGCGATCCTCGCCAAACATTTCCTCGGCATGATCGTCATTGCGGTAAGCGCGATTCAAACGTGGGATGTCATCCCCGCCATCCGTCGCGCGATACTCACCTCGAAGAGAACGAAGAACACAGATCAACTGGATGCCCTGCGGCGGCGCGAGATCATGCTGTTGCAGGTCAACCTTGCAGTCGCGATTTTGATCCTCGCCGCGACGGCAGTGGCACGCGTATCGTAAAAATCGGTCGGTGACGGTCTCAGACGCTAGTATCACAAAAAGACAGCCCGCCTCTTTTCTCAAGGGCGGGCTGATTCTGTTTCCTCCAACGAATCAACTCGTGGGGCGGGATGCTTGTCCTGAGTCTGTTGAAGGGGCATCCCGTAATGTTACAGGTGTGCGGGATAACATCCCGCACCACAATAAAGTCATCTACAACAGCCCAAAGTTCTGGCGACAGTTCGATTTGCCAAGCAAATCGTGTCGCATGTCTTGACGCAGTGCAACTGCGTCAACAACTTGACTCGTTGTGCAGGTGAGCGGAATACCATTCCGCACCATGACAAAATTTTCTATAGTCGAATCAATTCTTGCGCAGGGACTCCGGTCAAGTCATACGCCATCGCGCCGGTGATGCGCACCGGCACGATCTCACCGATGCGTGCCTCCCCTTCGATGAAGACCAATCCATCGATCTCCGGCGCATCGCGGTAGGAACGCCCAATGGCGATGCCTTTGTCCCGCCCTTCTACTAACACATCCAATGTTTTGCCGACGTATGATTGATTGACCTGCATTGAAATTCCCTGTTGCAATTCCATCAACTGTTCGAAGCGCGCTTGTTTCACTTCGGCGGGAATCGGGTCGCCGAGCGGCTCGCTGGTCGTCCCGGGCTCGAACGAGAATTGGAACGTGCCCACGCGGTCGAAGCGAATCTCCTTCACGAAGTCGACCAGCGCCTGATATTCCTCGTCCGTTTCGCCGGGATACCCCACGATGAACGTCGTGCGGATTGCCAAATTTGGAATTTTCGCACGCATTTTTCCAAGCGTACGATGCACCCAGTCAATGTTCGACGGGCGGCGCATTCGATACAACGTCTTCGGGTGCGCGTGTTGAAGCGGCATGTCGAGATACGGCAGGACTTGTTTGCTCGAAGCCATCACATCGATCAGGCGGTCGGTCACGTAACCGGGATAGGCATACATGATGCGGATCCAATCCATGTCGGGCACTTCTGTTGTAAGTTGCTCCAGCAAAATTGCCAAACCCTCTTTCATCCCCAGGTCGTGACCGTAATCCGTTGTGTCTTGCGCGATGAGGATCAACTCGCGCACACCGGCGTCACGCAGGCGACGCGCTTCATCAACGATCAAATTCACCGGGCGCGAGACCGCCGTCCCTTTGATGAGCGGGATCGCGCAGAACGCACACGGGCGGCGGCAACCGTCCGCGATCTTCACATACGCGCTCGCCCCCGCCACCGACGCGCGCAACGCGTCCTGTTCATCCACACCGACAGTTTTTGCTTCGGGCAAATGATACAACGGTTCCGGGTGCGGTCCCTTGCGGAGTTCGCGCACAACCTGGACGATGTCCATCCAGCGCCGCGTGCCGAGCACACCGTCTATGCCGGGGACTTTCTCCGCAACTTCCGAACCGTATCGTTGCGTGAGGCATCCCGCCGCGATCAAAATTTGATTCTTCTTCTTGCCGTCGGCGAGTTCGCGCAACACATTCAACGATTCCTGCTTTGCGGGCCCGATGAAGCCGCACGTGTTGACGATCAACACATTGGCGTGCGCGGGGTTTTCCACCGCGTGATACCCATCGCGGACGAGTAACTGCGCCATCGAATCCGAATCAACGGTGTTTTTTGCACAGCCTAATGAGACAAGGTGAAAGGTGTTTTTAGACAAGAAATTTTCCTATTCGCGTATCGTCATTGCGAGGAAGCCCGAAGGGCTGTCGAAGCAATCCCCAATACGGTGTGGGAGATTGCTTCGCGGCGCAAGCGCCACTCGCAATGACGGGTGGGCTTACGGTGTTCCGGTCGTCCTCGGCGTCGCCGAAGGCACCGGCGTACGGGAAGGCGGCACGGTCGCAGTCGGCGTAAAGGTGATCGTCGGGGGTTGCGTCGGCAACGACGTGGGCGTGATGATCTCCTCTTCGCGATAGATATTGCTGACCACCTGACCGAACCCGCCAAGCAGACCAAGATCGCGTCCATTGTACACGACGCGGATCGCCGCGCCGCTTCCCACCAGCACTTCAACCTGCTCCTCCGCCTCGAACGGATACGAATTGCCCAGCGTGACGCGCCCGTTGAAGACCTCCTCCCCGTCCACGATCACGCGCATGTACGTCCGTTCGAGCGCAATGAGGTTGACCTGCACGTTCACGTTCAGGTTCTGCGTGGGGATGACGATGGTCACAGTGGGTTCACTGTCTTCCACAAAAGCCAATGTTGCGGTGGGGGTGAACAAAGACGGATCGGGTGTGGCAAGCAACACATCCGAAATTGACGGCGCGGTGGGCTGGACCACTTCCTGATTCTGCAAAACGACTATGCGGTTGATGCCCCAAATCAGAAAACCGACCAGTAAGACGGCGATGCCGATGCCGAAGACCAGATCGCCTGCGATGAAACTACGGAGCGGAGGAATATTCGAGACGATCGGCTCGCCCGCCTGACGGACAGGCTTTTGCGGATTCCGTTCGCGGTGGCGCGCTTGCAATCCGTCCGCGTAACGGAGGAGGATGGCGTCCACATCGAGGTCGAGGAACGACGCGTAATTGGACAACATGCCGCGCGTCTGCACGGTGGATGGAAGTTTATCCATCGCGCCTATTTCGAGCGCATCCAGATAATGTGATTTGACGCGCGTATTGCGTTCCACCTCGTCGAGGTGCAGGCTGAGCATTTCGCGGCGTTTGCGAAGTTCATGCCCGATCTCTTTGAAGATCTCGGAAGATTGTTGCGGGCTGGAAGGAAGAAAAGTTTCAGGTTCCGCTTGCGGCGCGGCGGTTTCAACTTGCGTTCCTTCTTTTCGTTTTACACGAATCGAAATGACAGAACTTAACCGATTCAACCACGTTTGCCAAAGACCATCGCTCACTTCTTGTTGAGGAAGTTCTTCGGGTTGTGATTCTTCAACAATTTGTTCAAGGACAGGCTCAGGTTCTGCTTCCTGGATCGGCTCGACGATTTCAGGTTGCGATTCGATCACAGGCTCCGGTTCGGGTTCGACTTTCTTGCGCCCGCGCCGGGGTTTGGAGGTAGCAGGGTCAGCTGAGGGCGTGGAGTCCGCTTTTTTGCGGCGGGCAGGCTTACCCGTAGAAAGAGGCGCCTCTTCCTGAGGAGGAGAAACTTGAGGAGTCGGAGTCGCCGGCGCGGGAGTCGAATCCATCGGCGTGATAAGTTCATCCGAGGGCTTGCTCTCTGCGCGCATTTCATCGAGCAGTTGGTCAAAAATTAAACCAAGATATTCGGCGTAGTTTCGCAAATAGCCGCGCGCCTGTACCGGCGAGGGCATCGCAGACAGGTCGTCCGCTTCGAGCGCCCGTAAATACGGCACGCGGATGCGCGTCGCTTCGAAAACTTTTTCGAGTGTAAGGCGTTTCGATTCGCGCGCCTGTTTGAGTCTCTGACCGATGGTTTGCATGATGAGGATATTCTAACGGCTACGAAATTTTTTACCGCTAAGAGCGCGAAGAACGCAAAGATTTAAAAATTTTCCTGGCTCACTTCGCGGGCTTTGCGGTTCCAAGGTGTGATCGGAAAACAAAAACAAACATCACCAGCGCCCCAGCGTACGGGAACATGCCGGTGATGTTATGAATGAAGAGGCTTTCCCTACGATGCGGTTGCTTCTGCGGCTTCGGCAGGCGCTTCCGTCTCCGCCGATTCTGATGCCCCCTCTTCGTGCGCTTCGCCTTCGCGGTAGACGATGATCTTCACTTCAGGGACGAGGTCCATCGTGAGGCGGACGCGCGCCTTGAATTCGCCGAGATTGCGAATCGGCTGCATATCGATCTGTTGTTTCTTGACTTCGTAGCGCGTCTGTTCCTGAATCGCGGTCGCCACATCCTGCGTGGTGATCGAGCCGTAGAGTTTCCCGGTCTCGCCGGCTTTGGCGGGGAAGTTGAGCACGACAGCGCCAACCTGCGACGCCAGATCCTTCAACTCGTTGTTGAGTTCTGCGCGCTTGACCTCAGCCTGCGCACGGATCTTCTCCGACTGTTTGACTGCGCCGGCTGTGGCGAGCACCGCCAACCCTTGCGGAAGGAGGAAGTTGCGTCCGAATCCATCGGCGACCTTTTTGATATCCCCCGCACGTCCAAGTTTGTACACGTCTTTCACTAACATGACTTTCATTTTCTAAGCCCTTTCGAGAAGTTGATATTGCGAGCGAAGGGTACGTCGCCCGGCGGGAGATTTTATCACAGGATTCAGCCTCGCTAGGCATTCCGCTCTGCGAGGGAGTGTCTAATTCAGAAAGTACAAAACCTTTCTTTGCCACAGAGAACACCGAGTTCGCTGAGAAAAATCTCAAAGTTTTCTGTGCGCTCTGTGGCTAAACACGCGTTGTTGGACACTCCCCTAAGCGAAGTCATTAGGACACGGTTTTTTGGGGCCATGGAGCAAGGCGAACTACGCCGCGCCCGGTGTCGAGTCTTAATTGCGTGAATACCTGCTCGGTATTTTCATCAAGCGGGATATTTTGAACGATAAATAATTCTCCATACGAAGTCATCGCATACATCGAGGTTGCGAGATAGTTCAAGGACCCATAGTCGGGATGATTATAGGAGAAATGATCTACATTGGTATCTTTATCCTGCTCCGTAGACGAGACCAAATTCCAGAACCGCTCGAACAAGGGATATTCAGCCGGATTCCGAAAAGCGTTCATCAAATATTTGAAATACGGCTTCGCACGATACCGCAGGCTGTTCACACGGAAGGCGCGCATCGAGCTCAACGCGTAACTATCCCAATTGTCGACAAATCGGTTACGGGCGAGAAGTTCGCGTCCGAAATTCGCGCGAATGATGTTGTATCCACCGGGTACCTGTGAAAGGTTTTCCAGGATGTCCGTAGGAACAGCGTAAAATGCGACCATCGGCAGGTTCGCCGCCAGCACATCGCCGTAGACATCGGTCAAGAATGCCGGAAACCGAATAGATTCTGTCAAGCCGATCAATCGTTCCAATACCTTCTTGAAATCGAAAACATCCGTTTTGACATTCGCCGACGCCTGGCGGACGATCTTTTGCTCGTCTAACCCGCTCGCCGCAATGATAAATTCACGCCGTTCGAGCGAGGTCAATTGGAGGGCATTGGCAAGATTAAATAACAGCTCCGGGTTTAGAAACCTTTTCACGCCTCTTTCGATCTGGCTAATGACCGGTTCATCGATTTCCGCGACCTCGGCGAGCTTGAACTGCGTCCAGCCCAGATCCTGCCGAAGGGTCGCCACCAGCTGTCCAAAATCCTTCCGATTCATGGAATTACACCTCCACCTGACTCTAAAAAATCTTTGAGTGAATTGTAAATCCTTTTGCTGGTTTTTGCCTAAAAAAATCTCTACAATTTACTCATTCACTGTGGGGAGATTTCCTCACACGGGGGCGCAGAGGGGATTCCATCAGGGGGTAGGGAAATTATAAAGATCCGGACTTTCGAGTCCGGGTCTTTTTTCGTGAACCTGGCTTGCCCCACTTAGACAGCAGGCATGAAGCCAAACGCGCGCCACAAACCACGCATCATGCGGTGACCGAAATCGGGCTTCAAGAATTGATTCGGGCATGACCCCGGAATGACCGTGATCCCGTTGGCTTTACACAACTCCACCGCCTCTGGCGAGACGCTGGTGATGCCCGCCGCCAGACCGGACTTGGTGCCCATCATGCAGTGCATCCACACGTGTTTGATGCCAAGGTCGACACATTGCTGGACGATCTGATCCGTCACTTTGGGGTTGGCGAGGATGAAGACCGCGTCCGGCGCGTCGGGGATCGATTTCAAGTCGGGGTAACAGGCGTCCCCTTGGAAGGAAGCGATGTGCGGGTTGACCGCGTACACTTGATAGCCGTTCTCCTTGAACTTGGTGTAACTCAAATTACAGCCCGTCTCGCGCTTATCGGATACGCCGACGATGGCGATCCGTTTCTGCACGAGGAAGTTTTCCACAACTGAATCAATTTTTGCCATGCGAATCTCCTTTTTTTTCAAGAAGATTCTATGCACAGGCTGAAAATCAATCCATGTATCTTCGGTCTGTGTTGCGGGTTACAAACATCCCTTTTTTATTTGGTCACTTTACGGTGATCGTCGCGATGCCGTTGCTCCACACGCTGACGCCGTCCGAGTTGAGCCACGCCAACGCTTCGGGATAACCGCGCAGGTACGCATCGAAAAATGCGACGCCGGCCGCTGCGACGAAGGGCTGTAAATCGCGCGCGCCGTCGGGTCCCAACCCGAATGTGGTGTGATTGGCGGCGGGAGAATCCACATACAGAAGGTACGTGTCGGGACCCGACATATGTTTAAAAGGATCCAATCGCCCGCTCACTTGTTCACCCGGGGTTATATCGCTCGCACCTGTGGTAAACATCACAGGGCTGGTGATGCCAATCCAGGTAGATTCCGTGTTCCCGATATACCCAATACCCTGCGGTGAATTGGCAAGAAAGGCTTTCACACGAGGATCAGGCTGAGTCAGGTTATGAACGCTCGGCGATACGTCGCGAACCGAGCCAGCCATTGCTAACACCATGATAGTGCCGCCGGAATGCCCGGCAGCGCCGATGCGGTCGCGGTCGAACGTCAGATTGGCGGCGCGCTCGATGGCATCCAAATCATCTAGTACCGCGATGCCATCCAAAGGTTTTTCATAAGCAAACGAAGGTAACGTCCCACCTTCCGCAACCTCTTTTCGGGAATCATCTGGTTCTCGGAAATCATCTGGTTCGCACTCGCCCGCAGGAATTTGCAGGGCGACGCAATGTGAATCGAACGGGGCTTCCACATGCCCAATGTGAATCACGGCGTAACCGGCGTGCGCCAGCGCGATCCCCCACTCTTCGTAAGTGTGATGTCCATTGTCGTTGTACCCGCCGCCATGCGACCAGATGATGAGCGGCAGTGGACTCGGCGCGTCGACCGGATATCGAATCAGAATCGGGAACGTGCGGTCGCGTTCCGCATCATGGACTTCGTAGTCGTCGAACACTTTGATCTTATACGTGACTGGGGTGACATACATGCCCTCTGGACCGGGCGTAGAAGTGACCAAAGGCACTGCGGCGGCCGTAGGCGCAACCGTTGTCGCGGTCGCCTCGGCGACTGGTTTCTGATCATTACCCCTTCCAAGCTTGCAACCAGTCAGTACGATCAAGAGCGCTACAGTAAACAGCAAGCGAACAGTTTTCATTGCGATTTGCTCCTTTGAGAGGTGATTTACTTTACATCTTTCATGAAATCGTCTTTGGCAAGGGAAACTCTTCCAGATAAAGTTCTGTGGCTTCTCTTAGGTTTGCGATAGCGTCTTCCACAGTTTTCCCCTGACTGACCGTCCCAATCTCAGGACAATCGGCCACATACCAATCATCTTCTTTATGGATCACGGCAGTAAAGGTTTGGGTTATGTTATAAGTCACCTTTCTCGTGTGCAAATTATACTTCGCGGAGGTATGGACTCTCCTCCCCTTTTGGAGCGGCGACAGGAGTGAAGGTCAAGTCAAAGCAATTGCAATTCAAAAGCCTTTCGTTATTCAGACGCAACTTTTACATAGTCACTTCTCTTGTCCCAAAACCAGCCAGCGACCAAATGATAAAGCGCGTACAGTTCCAGCGCAAACGGAAGATAGCCTCCGTAGCCAAGCAAGGGCATCTCGAAGATGTGGAACCAGTCGCCCCACGCAACGTGATAGACCCATTTCGGGTACGAATAGAAATTCCACATTTCCCAGAAGAAGGCGGTAAGCAAAACACCCAACCACAATGCAATGACTGGACGCCAATCCCCTTTTCGAGTCCAATCTGCGAGCGAACGATTCCCCAGCCAGATGTTCATCGGCTCAAGGATGAAATACATGGATAGCCAGATAAAGCCGAAGAAAATTTTAGGGTAGAGCAAAAGCAAGGCGAGCATGACCCAGCCCAAAGTGAAGAAAGCGACGGTTGTCTTTTTATCCGTACCAATGACGAGACCTCGACCGAGTCTTTTGACGAAGTCGAAACTGGCGAAAAATTCAGCGCTTCCGAAAACCGCAGGGATGACCGTTGTAAAGCTCAGTGTCGTCCAAAAGAAATATTGGAAAGGAGTAAATATCTCAGCCCCGATGTACGTCCAGTTTTGGGTGCGGAGGTTGAGCAGTTCAAAGATCCACCACACGGGCGCAGAGACGAGGAACAGATCGATGTACTTGCGCGGACTGCGCGTGAGCAGGGACGTGCCTGTGCGCCAAAAGACCAGCCCGTCAATGGCGAGGCAATAGCCCAGCCACAGCGGGAAGAAACCCCAATGCGTGCGCGCGCCCGTCAAGGTCCAGTTGAGAATCCAGAAGAGGAGAGCGAGGCTCAGCCCAAGCCAGCCGTGCAAAGGGAATTTGGATTTCGCGTTCTCGATGTTTTTGATTTGAATGTTGGTTGTCATGCCCCAAGTGTACACTGAGAATAGCTACGAGGCTCCCTCTCCCCTCGGGAGAAGGGTTGGGGGTGAGGTCGCATTCAAAACCCCTCTCCCGTCTCCCCCCAAGGGGGAGAAGCCCAAACTCTCCTCAACCGAAACCCTGACGTGGAAAATCAACCCGCCCGTCAATCCAGAAAAGAAATTGTCCCTATACCATCTCCTTTAGGAGAGGGGCAAACCGTCTTGCCGATCATTCATGTCAATCAGGGAGAGGTCATTCACCCTCACTCCCCGCCATTCCTCGCGCGGATAGCGTAGCAAGTTACAAAGAATAATGAATTAAGTCTGAAGCTTCCTTGAAAGAGAATTGCCTTTCTTCCATTTTCTGTATTGCATTTAAATAATCCTTTGGAGAGGGTATACCAGAAAACGACATGGTTACATCGTAACCTAATCGTTTCAGGAGGATATTCATTTTTGAAAGAATATCAGTTCTTAATACCGCTATAGAATAGTTAAATCGCAACATTCGATAAAACATAAAATATTCAAGCGCATGTTGGTTATTAATTGCCATTCTCATATCCCATCCCCACTTATTTGTGGCTTGAAGTATTTTTATATCAATCGTTCTATGGAATTTGCTAAATTCAAATCCGTATAAATTCTTTTGGCTTGTAACAATGTCAGAACCCAGTAAAGAAGCCTTTTCCAACTCTCTCAGATTATCGCTTAACGCAATAACATCCTTGACTCTTCCTAATTCTTTCGGAATCTCTAGAATCCATATTTTAGATTGTGGTACTGCAATATATTTTTTCTTACCTTCACGCTGTTCTTTTGGAATCACTTGGTAATAAGTCCCCCAAAACTTAATAAGTCTTCCATGAATTGGCTTCAAGACATACAATGACTTCGATGTCTCATCGTCATTAAGAGTAGCATCAACAATTTCAAAGTAGCATTTTCCACCTTTTGCAAGCAGAAAGCCAGCGACTTCTCTAATAAAATCAAAGATTGAATCACTAAGCGATTGATATGAAGAGTCGTGACTGTAGGGCAAATGGAGAAGTGTTTTTAATTCTATTTCCAAGGATTTGTCATCAACATCTACTAAAAAGGTTTTCTCATTTCGGGAAGAGTGTGTACGATAGGGCATAATGTGGTTTGTTACATCCTCAGTAAACATATGAGAATATAGACCATCCATCCTCTCATAAAAGTAATGAGATTCATCAGGTACATCCCATAATGTAAGCGGGTGATAATCTAATTTTCTATTACGCATACAATCTTCTCCTCAATTTCTATCCCTTCTTCCCTCGCTTTTTCTTCCTAGATATCGACTCGGTTATTTTGTGCCTTATTCCGAAATCCAAGCCATCAGCTTCAGGCAACATGCTTAAGAAAATATCGATAAACACTTCATCTGAATCGTAAATTGATGAATAACGGTCGTGGGTGCCACCAATCTCTCTGATGAGTTCACTCGGATGATCCACAATACTTAATCCAATTGGCATTATCCCCCTTTCTATTTTTTCGTGTTTTCTAGGTAACAAGCGCATACTCTCATTGAATTCGATCTCCCATTGAGAACGGGAGAAATCACGATTAGTTATCCCAAAACTGTATTTCTTGTTCCGAATCAACGCTGCCAATCTTTCCAAATATTCTTTTCCATGTTTTTTTACTAAATCCTCCCAAGCAACTTTGCAGGGACCCCAAAGTTCTTTATTCTGATGATATTCTGAATAAATTAAAGCATAGCCACTTACATCAAGCAAATCCATTATGGGTTCTGCAAGCAAAAGCAAAAACTGTTCAGGGCGAAGATTTTGATTGTTTACCCTTATTTTTTCAACTGTCAATAATATTCCACCAAAATACTTTGGAAACAATGTAGCAAAGTACTCAGCATTATTTTTCCGTAAACCTTTAAGACACTCCTCACCCGCCAGAACAACTCCTTTGCCAAAGTAATCAGGAAAATCAGAAGGCTTTTTCCAGGTAAATAGACTTCCCAAACGGGAAACTTGGGCTACTACTATTCTTTCACGAAATGATGTCAATTTTGCTTTATATTCTTCCCAGTTCCATTCAGCCCAAGGCAAATTCTCTATCGAACGCTCCTTACTTAACTCCTCATCAATCCCTTTGACTACTGAAAGCAGATGGCGAGATTTTGCTTCTAATTCCAGAGCAGAGGATGCAACAATTGAAACTTCAACAAACCTTTTCTCATCTTCGTATGATTTGATAATCTTTTCAACAAAATCAACCCCATCTAACAAAATCTTATTAGAAACCTCCTTCAAGTAAAAAGAGAATTCCTGAAACACTAATTCGGTTATATACCACGAGGGTGATATGACTCTTTCTTCAACACTTATTTCGAAGTTAAGACCATTGTGAATATCTTCCATCCTTTTCAATAGCCGAAAGGGAAGATCAAAACTATATGGTGCATTTGACTTACTCCAATTTTGACTTGAAATATTTCTTTTTAAGTCATTGGGGTCAAATTTCTCTAGAAAGTTGAACAAACCAGCCGCTAAAGTAGTCAACAACGTCACTAAAACCTGCAAGGCACTCAACTTTGTTCTTATATCATCACCGTTCCACTTCGATGGCGCCGATATAGGATCAGAAAGTAGCTTATCCACAACTTCTTTGTATTTATTCAGAAAAATAAAAGCACGTTCTATCTCGCCAACACTTCCCGCGACAGTAAATTGGTCAAATATTCTTGCTAGAATAACCTGAGCTGTCTCCCATTGATTTTGTTCTATTGTATATAAAAATACATCTATTTCCAAGTTCTCAAGTTTTTCCTCCAACCATCCTTGATTAGGTTCTATTTGTGGTTGTAAATCTGTCTGAGTCATATTTGCAATTCGAACCATATGCTCTGATGCTGTATACCAATCTTGGAATTTAGGCGAATATAAAAACCATCGGCTTTTCGTTGGTATTGACCGCTTAATCCACAAATACCTCACATAGATATTCTGAATTTGAGAGAAGGTCTCACCCAATGTGCTTATGAGATGTTTTTCCGACTTGGACAAATCGATTATCCCCTGAAAACCCATTAGAGCACTTTCTGCTTGTTTCCGATAATGTTCTTGAAAAGATGGGCTTTGAAATTCGAAACCCAATTTTGAGCTATATGATGCCCATTTTATTATTTCAGATTTTGCCTGATCAACTAAAGGGCTTGTATCAAGAAAGTTAAAGACGCTCCAACCTAACCTAACAAAAAACAATATTGAAAAACAACCTAGGATTGCTACAACTGAAATTGATGAAACAAGTCTATTATCAAATACAATGCCTACAAAAAGTAACTCCAAACAGATAAGTGTAAAGAATACAAGAAATCGAACAGAGAAGTGGCTAATCTGTTCCTGAATCACCAATAAGAATACGGATTTTGGAGATTTTGAGTACAAACCACTAATTACAGTATTTAGCCCTGTAAAATATAAGGAAAGAAATATTCCTGTGATACTCGCTGCTGCAATTAGAAAGTTATCGTAATTATCAACATAATCATACTTGATGTCAGGGAAAGGCAGAAAGATCAGGACAATAAGGCAAAGAACAGAAAAAACAAGCGGCGCTAGTGAGGATTGAACTAGTAATCGAAAAATAACAGTGTCTCTTTGGGCGTAACGAATAGACTCTCGGATTCTATATAGTCTTTTGCTGAATTCAAATTTTGTTTTCAGCCACCGAGATTGTGATTGCCAATAAGAAATTTTTGACAATCGGTTAATCTGGTTACGCTTAGTTGGTCGATTAGCCATTATTCCTCGTTATATTCCTAAAACCCCACCGCCACATACTCACCCCACACCTCTCTGAGGGTATTACAAATCTCACCGAGCGTGATGTTGTTTGCAAAATTTCCGACACTTTTATAAGGCAGAGTCATTTCAATGCATCCCAATCGTTTGTGGCTACGCCTTGGAATGAATTACGATAAATCACAGGTTTTCCACGCAGAGGATATTTCTTCTTCTGAGTGGATTTCTTTCCAGTTTTCTTTTGTAGATTCTTTGTGTGACGTGCTTTTTTCATAAAATCCTCACGCATATTTTATCCCTAAAACCCTTCCGCGACATACTCACCCCAGACCACGCGGAGTGTTCCACAAATCTCTCCAAGTGTGACATCATTCTCCACGCACTCGATAAACAGCGGCATCAAATTTTTTGATTCACCCGCGGCAGATTTCAACTTGCCAAGCAATTCCTCCACCAGTCTCTGGTTTCTAGTCTCTCGTAATTTCCTCAACCTCTCCCTCTGCCCAATTTCGATGGCTGGGTCAACGACCAGCCTCTCAAGGCTTCTTTCCTCTTTCACCTCAAATTCGTTCACACCTACAACGATCTGTTCTTTCTTTTCAATCGCTTGTTGCGCGGCGTAGGCGGCGTTTTGGATTTCGTTTTGCATAAATCCTTTTTCGATGGCTTGCAACGCGCCGCCCATATCGTCAATTTTCGTGATGTACTCCTGCGCACCCTTTTCGATCTCATCGGTGAGATATTCGATCAGGTACGACCCCGCCAGCGGGTCAACCGAATCCGCTACGCCGGATTCGTGAGCGAGAATCTGTTGCGTGCGGAGCGCAACGCGCACGGCCTTTTCGGTGGGAAGCCACAACGCCTCATCCATGGAATTGGTGTGCAGGGATTGCGTTCCACCAAGGACAGCAGACAACGCTTGCACGGTCACACGAACAACATTGTTCTCAGGTTGCTGGGCAGTGAGCGTCGAGCCTGCGGTCTGAGTGTGGAAACGCAACTGCCATGACGATGGTTTCTGCGCCTTGAAGCGTTCGCGCATGATTTTCGCCCACAGCCTGCGCGCCGCGCGGAACTTTGCCACCTCTTCCAAAAAGTTGTTGTGCGCGTTGAAGAAGAACGAGAGTTGACCGGCGAAGTCGTCCACTTGTAAGCCTGCTTTTAACGCGGCTTCAACGTAGGCAATCCCGTTCGCCAGCGTGAACGCGACCTCCTGCACTGACGTTGATCCCGCTTCGCGGATGTGATACCCAGAGACCGAGATCGTATTCCAGTTCGGCACGTCCTTGGCGCAGAATGAAAATATGTCGGTGATGAGCCGCATCGAAGGCGCGGGCGGAAAGATGTACGTGCCGCGCGCGACATATTCTTTCAGGATATCGTTTTGGATCGTGCCGCGCAGTTGACGCATGTCCACGCCTTGTCGCTTCGCAACCGCGATGTACATCGCCAGCAGAACACCCGCAGGCGCGTTGATCGTCATGGAGGTGGAAACTTTGTCGAGCGGAATATCCTTGAACAACAATTCCATGTCGTGCACCGACGATATCGAGACTCCCACCTTGCCAACCTCGCCGTGCGCAATCGGGTCGTCCGCGTCGTAGCCGATCTGTGTTGGCAAATCGAACGCGACGGACAAACCGGTTTGACCTTGTTGAAGCAAATAACGATAACGCTTGTTGGAATCTTCCGCAGTGGAGAAGCCCGCGTACTGACGCATCGTCCACAAGCGCGAGCGATACATCGTCGGTTGGACGCCGCGCGTGAAGGGGTATTCGCCGGGGAAGCCGAGTCGCTCGGGGTACGCCGAATCAGAATCCACGGGGAGAGCGAGGCGAGGCAGTTCGATTCCCGCGGTCGTTTCGAAGCGCGCCTTCCGTTCGGGAGTCTTATCCAGCGATCTCTTGAGCGTGGATTCTTTCCATTTGTTGTATTGAGCGTTGATAGTCATTTTTAAAAACCTTTTACCACAAAGGGCACAAAGTACACGAAGGAAGTACAAAAAGCCTTAAACCTTTGTGACCTTCGTGTCCTTCGTGTTTCATTTCTTTTCCAAGTATAAATCCAACCGAAAATTAGATGTAGTACACTTAAGCCATGGAAATTTGTTACCTGCTCGCCTTCCCCGATGTGGATGAGGGCAACGACCCCGCCCCCGAACAATTCAAAGGACTCATCAAGGACGCACCATACTTTCAACCGGTGGATATTGACCTTGTGACGCTCGGCGAGGAGACCATCGTGATCGAAGGTTTCGCTGTGTCAGTGATGCGACATCGCTACGACGGGCGCGTGCAAATGGTCGAATGCCGCTATTCGCTCGATGACCCGTTCGCCGCGTCGGTACTGCAAACGAGGATGAAGATCCAAGCCGCGTTGCAATCGCGCTACATCCCCGAGTCCACGCGCCAGAGCGGAATGTTCGAGGAATACTCGATCCTTCTGGTGCAGGAGGCGAAACCCACGCCCGACAAATGGGTGGAACGGAATGCGCACGGGCTTGCCAACTTCATTCGTTCGCAGCGCGACGTGTTCGACAAGGAGGAAATGAACGAGATCCTCGGTTCGCGCACGCGTTACTCGGCGGAGGAGCTCACACTCATCGACTGGGAGGGCGCGGTCATCATTGCGCCCAAAGCCGATTTTCGTTCAGACATCGCACTGCTCAAGATCGGCAACTACCAACTTCTGCGCTACCGCATGTTGGATCAATCCATCGAAGACCTGCTCGATAAGATCAACGAATCCTTTTTTCAGAACCGACGGCGCCCGCGCGCCACTCGCGGAATGATCCGCCAGATCGCCGAGCATCGCCTCGAAGTGATGCTCGATTTCGAGCGCGCCGAACAAAGTCTCCTGCTCATCGGCGATTGGTACACCGCCAAACTCTACGAGACCATTCAAAAAGAGTTTTACCTCAACGATTGGAAACAGACCGTCAGCGGCAAACTCGATAACCTCGAAAGCATCGTGCAGACCATCAAAGACAACCTCGCCATCTCGTGGGAAAACCTGCTCGACCGAATCCAACTTGCCTTGTGGATCGTCATGCTCCTCGGTTATCTCTACCTTTATTTCCTCGATGCCGGCTGGTTGATCATCCCACCCAAATAGACGATGCTCCGACAAAGACTCACCCTCATAACGATTGCGCTTCTTTTCTCGACGTTAGCCTGCCGCGCCGCCACGCGCCTGATCATCCCCGATACGCCGACTCCGCTCCCGCCTACACCGCTTCCGCCCACATTGACGCCCTTCCCTCCAGCCACCTTCACACCGACGGCGGTCCCCGAAGCCAGTTGCCCGGCGCTGACCTCGGACATTTTGGACACCGCCATCCACTTCGAATTCGACTCGAAGGACAATGCCGACGACGAGATCTATCTCGTTTCCTACTTTGTGACTGGAGACGAACTCAGCCGACCGTTCGAGGAGTCGGTGCCGGACGAATACATGGACGAACGGGAAGACCGCGCCGCGCATGAAGAGATCTGGAATTACTTCACGCGCTTGATCCCCCTCGAAGAGCGTGAATTTCTCTCGTCTTTCTCGATCATTACCGACGGGAACGGCAACATCCTTGCCGCGGTGACGCAAAACTCAAGCGACGCCGAGGAGTGGGTTCTCGAAGTGGATATCCTCGATTCCACGAATAAACAGGTGCTCACCGTCACGCTTTTGCACGAGTTCGCTCATTTGCTCACCTTGAACTCCACGCAAGTGCCGCCCAGCGATGCGATCTTCGATAACCCCGAAAGCGACAGCATCTACCAGCGGGAACTTGCCGCCTGCCCGTATTACTTCCCCGGCGAGGGATGCAGTAACCCCAACTCCTACATCAACCTGTTCTTCGATCGTTTCTGGTTCGACCTCTACTCTGAGTGGCAGCAGATCGACGAAGAGGACGACGAGGATCTGTACGATGAATTGCTCGATGATTTCTACAACGACTACCGAGACCAGTTCCTCACCAACTACGCCCCCACCAATCCCGCCGAGGATATCGCAGAGTCGTTCACCTTTTTCGTGTTATCGCCGAAACCCGAACTCACGTCCATTGCCAATGAAAAGATCGCGTTCTTTTACGAGTTCCCCGAACTGGTGGAATTGCGCGGGCAGATTCTGAATCAATTGTGCGTCGAATTCCCGCAATGAGAATCCATGCATCACGAGTACGGTTTGTGCCGCAGTTGCACTGCGGCATGGCAGGCGGCGAACGGTGCCATAACTTTCATGAAGCAGAGAATCCTTGCAACTCGGTTAACCCCACCTTAATGGGAAAACCCGTCAAGTAAAAGGCAGTATAATCCCGCCCAAATGGAATCTTCCCCGTCTACATCCCAAAGCCAGCCGGAAGTCCCCGCCGCTGGCGAATCAACTCAAACGTCCGATTGGAAGCGCATGGGGCTCGATATC
>CAZQES010000004.1:0-51763 GCA_964591425.1 uncultured Anaerolinea sp. | reverse complement strand
TGGCAAGATGTAGCCTTCGGCCCCGTCTAGAAGTGGCGAGATCTGGCTCGATTATTATTGGGTCAAAGAGACCGAAAGGCGAATGGAACAACGCCGGCACCTGCTACCCCACCTTGAACTTGCACACAAAGTAGATAAGCCCGTCATTCTCCATCTGCGAGAAGAGAACGATGCAGAAACAGGCGATGCAACAAACGACTTGCTCAACATCCTCGAACCCTGGTATGAAAAACGAACCCAGCCCGGTCTCTTTCACTCGTTCAACGGGAATCTTGATTCGGCAAAACGCGCGCTGGAGATGAATTTTTTCATCGGCATCACGGGTCCCGTCACCTACAAGAAAAACGACTCACAGCGCGAACTCATCCGGCAACTTCCGCTGGAGCGAATCCTCATCGAAACCGATTCTCCCTTTCAAACCCCCGTCCCCCACCGCGGCAAGCGCAACGAGCCGGCGAACGTGGGACTCATTGCTGATAAAATTGCTGAAGTCCATCGCACAACACGCGAAACGATTGCAGAGGCCACAACCTCGAACGCGAATCGCCTGTTCGGATGGGAGGCACACCCGTGAGCACAACGACATTCTTCACCTCGGTGCACGGACAACTTCAATTCGTCGAACAGCGGATGCGCGAACAGGCTGGCGATGAACAACACCCAGACTTGAAGTCCGCGCTGGAGCATTTGCTGTCTGCGGGAGGAAAACGCATCAGACCGACCCTCGGCTTGCTCGTCGGAAACATGCTTGGCGCGCCTGAAGAAAAGTTGATCACCCTCGGCGCTTCCGTGGAGTTGCTCCACACCGCGACTCTCGTCCACGACGATTTGATCGACGGCGCACTGCTCCGCCGCGGAATGCCCACGTTGAACGCGCGCTGGTCACCTGCCGCCACCGTGCTCACCGGCGACTTCTTGTTCGCCCGCGCCGCGAAACTCGCGGCAGAGACCGACTACCTGCCATTGATGAAACTGTTCGCCGATACGCTGGCGACCATCGTCAACGGCGAACTGGCGCAGATGTTTTCCGCGCGCGGCGTGATCGACCGAAACAATTATTACAACCGAATTTATGCAAAGACCGCATCACTGTTCGAAATGTCCGCGCTGGCGGCTTCGATGGTCGCAACCGAAGATGAAGAAGTGCGCTCTGCCATGAAGGCGTTTGGCTACGAAGTGGGCATGGCTTTTCAGATCGTGGACGACATCCTCGATTTCACCGGGGATCAATCCACTGTGGGAAAGCCCATCGGCTCTGATCTGCTCAACGGATTGGTGACGCTCCCTGCCATTTACTTTGCGGAAGCCAACCGCTATGACGACGATATCATGTCGCTCCCCGAAGGTGGATGGAAAGATACCGCCCGCGTCCAGCGTCTTGTGGATGCGATCCGTCAGAGCCGCGCGATCGGTCAATCGCTTGAGGAGGCGCGGAACGCCGTCAGCCGCGCATTAACTGCACTGGAAGTCGCGCCAGCCTCCCCGGAGAAAGACGCGCTCGAAGATCTGGCGAAGTTTATCGTTGACAGAAAAATATAATTCAAGGGTTGTGGATGCAGGTGAACTGCATCCAAAACGATCGACATGACCAATCCCCGCAAACCGTTCCGCATCAATGTCGGCTTCATTGTCCACGAAGAAGTCGGTTATAACCACGAGATTCCTTTTGAATTCGATAAAGCGAAACTTGATGACCTCGAAGTGTCCAACCTACGCGGGTCGGTTCAGATCGGCCGAACACCGCAGGGATTGATCCTGCAGGGACAATTCTCCGCTGACACCACGCTCGAGTGTGTGCGTTGCCTGAAAACTTTCGATCATCGGATGGATTGGGAGATCACTGAGTTATTTGCCTTCAGTAAAGACTCGGTGAGCGAAAGCGGCTTGATCCTCCCCGACGATATGCACATTGACCTTGCGCCGATGTTGCGCGAGTACGCCTTGCTCGAAGTGCCGATCAGCCCCATCCACGACCCGGAGTGCAAAGGCTTGTGCATCGAGTGCGGACAAGACCTCAACGTGGAAGATTGCGGTCACGATCAGCACTCAGACGATTCGCCGTTTTCAGTTTTGAAGAAATTGTTGTAAAATAGTCGCATGAATGCGAGACTTTTAGGACAAACATCGATGCCTATGGAAATGCGAATCCGAACCGAATGGAGAGCGCGTTAGATCGTCGCGTCTAGCGAGTAACGGGCTGTCCATTTTGCGGACAGCCTTTTTATTTATAGCAACCATGTCATTGCGAGGAGGGCAAAGCCCGACGAAGCAATCTCGTGGAATCAGACTATTACTTTTGCGAGGAGATTGCTTCGTGGCGCTGAAGGCGCCACTCGCAATGACGGATAATCATGGAGGCACGAATGCCCGAAAACATCCTCATCGCCATTGCCTGGCCCTACGCCAATGCTGAGATCCACGTCGGCAACATCACCGGCTCACACCTGCCCGGTGACATTGTCGCGCGTTACCACAGGCTCAAGGGTAACAAGGTGCTCATGGTCAGCGGCACGGATTCTCACGGCACACCCGTCACGCTCGCGGCGGATAAGGAGGGCAAGCCAGTCGAAGAAGTGTACAAAAAATACCACGATGGATTCCTTGAACTATTTCAAGGTTACGGTATTTCATACGACCTGTTCACAACGACACACACCGAGAACCATTTCAAAGTGTCGCAAGCCATCTTCCTTGCACTGAAAGAAAACGGATTTCTATACACCGACAAATCCATGCAGTGGTATTCACCGTCTACAAAACGATTCCTGCCTGACCGCTACGTCGAAGGGACGTGTTACATCTGCGGCTACGAGGGCGCGCGCTCCGATCAATGCGACAATTGCGGAAACGTCTTGGAACCAGAAAAATTGATCCATCCGCGATCCAAAGAAGGCGTTGTCGTTACGAAAGAGCAGCGGGATGGCGTGAACGAGTCGAAGGGCGGCGCGCTCGAACTGCGCGAGACCGAACATTTTTACCTCGACCTGTCGAAACTCGAACCGAACGTGAAGGAGTTTCTCGAAAAGCGCCAGTCGTATTGGCGCGACACCGTCATCGGCGAGTCACTGCGCAAGATCGAAGCCGAAGGACTCAAGCCGCGTCCGATCACGCGCGATCTCGATTGGGGTGTGGATATCCCGGTCGAAGGTTGGACGGAGGCGGGCAAACGAATCTACGTCTGGTTCGAAGCGGTCATCGGCTACCTCTCCGCCGCCATCGAGTGGAGTCAACTCACTCACGAGAATGAAGCGTGGCGCGAATGGTGGCTGAACCCGAACGCGAAACAGTTTTACTTCATCGGCAAAGATAATATCTTTTTCCATGCCGCGTGGTGGCCCGCACAACTCATGGGTGCGGGAAGTCAGTTCATGAAATTTTTCGCGGAGGAGGAAGAGCCGCTCACACTTCCGCACGATGTGCCTGCGAATCAATTCATGAATCTCGAAGGCAAAAAGATCAGCGGTTCGCGCAATTGGGCGGTCTGGGGACGCGATGCGTTGACGCGCTACGACCCCGATGCGATCCGCTATTACCTCACCGTCAACATGCCCGAAGCGAAGGATAGCGATTGGGATTGGGCGGAGTTTGTGGCGCGCAACAACAACGAACTTGTGGCGACGTGGGGCAACCTCGCAAATCGCGTACTGGCATTTTGCTACAAACACTGGGACGGATACGTTCCCGCTCTGGATGAAAAAACGCTTCGCCCCGCGGACCTCGACCTGCTCGCAGTCATCTCGAACGGATTCAACACCGTGGGCGCGGAACTCGAAGCCGTGGGCCTGCGTTCCGCTTTGGGCGAAACAATGAAACTCGCCACAGCAGTGAATCAATATCTCGATGTCAACGCGCCGTGGACAGCCATCAAAACCGACAAAGACTCCGCCGCGCTGACGGTCTTCACCGCGCTCAAAGCGATTGACTCATTGAAGATTCTCTTCTCCCCCTTCCTGCCGTTCACCTCTGAGAAATTACATGGCTTCTTTGGTTATGAGTCTCCGTTATTTGGCGAGCAATATGTTGAAGAGGTAAAAGATTCCCTTGGCACGCATAACGGGTTGAGATATCGCGTAGGACATATTGACAATTTGTCCTACTGGAAACCCAGCGAATTGAAGCCAGGACAGAAATTGAATCAGACGGGTCCGCTGTTCAAGAAGCTGGAAGAGAGTGTGATTGCGGAAGAACGGGCGAGGCTGGGGAAGTGAATTAAAAAAATCGGATGTCACTTGCCATCCGATTTTTTACTACCAGAATGATTTTACAATTTGTTTACACGTGCAACTTATCTGATTTACAAATTGTATTTATACTACCCAACAGAATCCGGAGAAAATATGAAACCAACAAAAAGATTTTTCATTTTTCTGTGCGGCATCACCCTCTTCCTCAGCGCGTGCGAGAGGAACATCACCCGGTACGATGACGGCACTGTTGACGTGGAAACGGTCGTCACACAGCAGGAATTGCAGGAGACCATAACAGCATCCATTGCCAATCCGCTAATTAGGGAATTGACTATCACACTACAATCAGGCTATATCCTTGTTTCGGGAACGCGCGAACGCCTGAACGACCCGACTAAAACAGACACGCTCTCTTTCCATCTTGATCTGGTTGTGAGCGATGGTCAACTGACTTCCACGATCTCAGACGCGCAATTTGACGGTTTCACCATCGAACAGAACCGCCTCGACCTTTGGAATACAACTATTGCCAACAAGATCGCAGTCCTTGGGTCAAAGAGCCCGAACAGCACACTAAAGTCAGTGACCGTTACACCAGAGGCTCTCACCATGGTTTGGATGGCCGGCAAATAACCAACCTTCGACCCAACTCAAAGCCGCGGACAAAATCGCGGCTTTTTATTTTCCCTTCTCCAGAAGGGTGTCCCTTCCATCCTCCTGAATTACAATCCACCTCATCCTATTGAATTGAGGAGAAATCCATGGCAACCGTATCTACTGAATCGTTCGTCAACGCGCCAGTAAAGGCGGCATATCGCGCGTTCACCAATTCCACGTCCATGCGCGAGTGGTTATGTGACGTGGCAACTGTCGCGCCCCACCCGAACGGGCGCATGTATCTGTGGTGGCGCGGCGATTTTTATTCCAGTGGGCATTATCTCGAACTCGAAGAAAACAAGCGCGTGAAGTTCCGCTGGTTTTCGAATATCGACCCCGCCCCCACCGAAGTGACCGTCAAATTTTCTGAAAAAGACGGCGGCGTGCTCGTCCGCATCGACCACGAATTTCCGAATGAAGATTCGTGGAAGAAGATCGGCGAAACCTTCCGCGAAAACTGGGTGGACAGTTTGGAGAATCTCAAGTCCGTGCTGGAGACGGGGATCGATCTGCGAATTGCGAATCGTCCCATGCTGGGGATCGTCCCCGGCGATTTCACCGAGGAACAGGCTGTCGCGCTCGGTGTCCCTGTGAAGGAGGGGCTAAGACTCGATGGCTTGGTAACAGGCATGGGCGCGGAAAGAGCCGGTCTTCAGAAGGATGATGTGCTCGTTGGGATGGCAGGCAAACCCATCACATCCGATTTCAATACATTGCCCACCGCCATCGAAGGGAAAAAAGGCGGCGATACGATCGAGGTCGTGTTCTATCGCGGAGCAGAAAAGAAAACCGTCTTGATGGAATTGAGCAAACGCCCGATGGTCGATGTCCCATCGAACCCCGCTGAACTTGTAAAGCAGGCGCGTGCGTTGATCGAACCCGCGTTGGTTGAATTGGAAACATGTTTCGAAGGGGTATCCGACGAACAAGCCATGGAACGTCCCGAACCGAAAGAATGGAGCGCGTTGGAAGTTGTTGCTCATCTGATTCACAACGAGCGCTTAAACTCAGTTTTCCTAGCCAGTGTGATGGATGGCAACGAAGCGCAATTCGATGGCGCTGGGAATAACATCAACGCGCAGGTGGAATCAACGGTGAAGGCGAATCCATCGATCAAGTTGATGCTCGAAGCACTCCGCCGCGTCGTTGAGGAGGTCCTTCAATTCGCGGCGCGGATCCCCGATGAATTTGTGACGAACAACAAAGGCAGTTACTATCGCTTCGGATCTGCCCTACTTCAACCAAACTTCCACCTTGGTTCGCACACGCAACAAGTGAAGGATGCGTTGGCAAAAGCAAAATAACGGAAACATGAAGAATCAAACTAAAGTGCCTACACGAAAATTTACCCTCGGTAGGCACTTTTTTTTTAAGAGGGATGGGCTGGTGTAACTTATTTATTCTTAAGATTTGTAACTAATGGGGGATGCAGGCGTCATGCGGGCAACTTATCGAATTTGAAAGGTATGGAGGCGAAGCATGTTACGCACTAATCGTCATTTCGTCTGGTCTCTTTTACTCATCGTGGCTGTCCTTGTCAGTCTGCTCAACGTCAACGTCGCGCTGGCGGATGATAGCACGCCACCTCCTCCCCCCACCGAGGAACCGACCGAACCCCCCGTTGAGCCGACGCAGCCGCCGGTTGCCGAAGAGACTCCCGTAAGTGTAGTTGAAACTCCCTTAAGCGAGGAACAGCCTCCCGTCGAGGAAGAAGCGGAGGTTCTTGAGGTTCTCGACGAATTACCGGAGAATACCGAAATCGTGGTTCTGGACGAGAATGGGAATCCGATCTCGCTGGCTTCGCAGGAAGCGCTGGATGTCATTCTGGAAGATGACCCGATGTGGTGCCCCAACAACACCCTGCCGGGTGGAGCCGGCTGCCGGAATTTTACCGGCGCGAACGGGATCGTTAATTTGCTGGCAGATATGCGCGCGAATACCGCTATCTACGATTCGCCCGCAACGAGCATTATTTATTTCACATCGAACCCCGGCAACGGCGCATTCACGTTGACCGACGCGGCGGGCAGTCTTGGCTCAGGGGACTTTACCACGCTCAGAACAACGAATATTACCTTGATGGGCGGATGGAACGGGTCAAACGGCGGATCTGCCACGTTCACCGGTCAAACGAATTTTAGCACCAACTACATACAAGTAGGTACGGCGGGAAACCCATGGGTCGGCAACGTAACAATACTGAACATGACAGTGGACGGGAATACCTCTGCCAGCAATCCCAGTATCGGTGTTTACACAACCACCGGCACAGTGACGCTTGACGACATCCTTGTGGACGATGCCGATAATAGTGAAAGTATCAGAATTTCGACTACGACGGGCAGTATTACCATTACCGATACGGATGTGACCGACGGCGATGACGATTATGCCTTGAATCTAACCACAACCAGCGGTAACGTATCGCTGACCAACGTACTTGTCGACGACCATACCGACGCAGACGCGATCCGGGTCGTAGGCGGGAACGGGACCGTCACATTCAATAATGTGGACGTCACCGACGGGGATGACGGGGACGGCATCGACATCACGACTACCGGGGGAACGGTCAACCTGACCAACGTTGATGTGGACAGCCAGAGCGACGGAAACGGACTTAACGTCACCACAACCAGCGGCAACATCATCTTGAACGATACGGATGTGCAAAACCAGGAAAATGGCAACACCGCCAACCTGGTTTCACAAACTGGAAACATCAACCTCACGAACAACAGCGATTTCGAAGGCGACAACAACAATCTGGGTTTCAACGCCTCGACGAACACCGGCACGATCACCATCAACGGCACCGATTTTGAAGATGCGCAAGGACCGGGCGGCACGAACTACAATGGCGCCACACTGACCGCGCCAATCGTAAATCTCACCAACGTCACCTCGGACGACAACGACGGAAACGGCATCCTCATCAACGCCACAACCACAGTAACCCTAAACAATGTGAGCGCTGACAGCAACGGGACCAACCCTTCCGGCATTGGCAATGCGCAAGGCTCCGGGGTATTGGTGAACGGCGACGGATCGACGATCGTCAGCGTCACTGGCGGCAGTTTCAACGATAACGAACGTTACGGCATCGAAGTCCTTAACGGCACACTGAATTTCATCACGATGCCTTCCTTCGATAACAACGGCCTCGGACCCTACTTCCCCGGCGGACAGGATGTGACGGGTCCTGTGATCACCCCGGTAGTAACGTGTACCGATTGGGGAACCAATGGATGGTGCCAGGGGATCATTTTCGTAACCTTTAATGTGACCGAACCGGAGTCGCGTGTTACCTCCACCTCCGGATGCACCGGTCCCTTTTTCGGGTACTTCGTTGTCACCGGGAATACTTCCTCTTCGGGTCAGACGTTTACATGCAACGCGACCTCTGCAGACGGAACCTTGTCGTCCTCAGGCTCGGTCACTGTCTATCGCGATGCAACAAATCCGACTGCCTCAGCATCCCGGTCACCAGCCGCGAACGCATCCGGCTGGAACAATACTGATGTAACCGTTACTTTCTCCGGCACAGACGCCAACTCAGGCATCGCGTTCTGCACCGCGCCGATCACGCTATCGGCAGACGGCACGGGGCAATCCGCGACCGGCAATTGCACCGACAATGCTGGCAACGTAAGTTCCAACGCGACAATCAACAACGTCAATATCGACAAGACGCCTCCCACGATCGCGCTATTGAGTCGCACGCCGGCAAACGGCAACGGCTGGAACAACGGAAGCGTCACAGTAACATGGTCATGCACCGACGCGCTCTCGGGTGTAGTCTCCTCGACCATCACACAGACGGTCAGCACCGAAGGCGCGAATCAGTCTGTGACCGGAACCTGCCAGGACCTCGCAGGGAATACATCCTCCAACACGCAAAGCGGTATCAACATCGATACAACGCCGCCCACCTTGAATCTGCCGTCGAACATTACCGCGGAAGCAACCGGTCCTTCGGGAGCCGCGGTCAACTATTCCGCCTCAGCCAGCGACAATCTCGATACTTCGTTGACCTTCGGTTGTTCCCCTGTTTCCGGCAGTACCTTCCCGCTCGGTACCACACCTGTGACATGTACGGCTCAAGACGACGCGGGCAACACCGCGAGCGGAGGATTTAATGTCACCGTACAGGATACAACACCGCCGGCATTAACCTTACCGGCAGATATTACTTTGGAAGCAACGAGTGCATCCGGCGCGGGCGCCACATTCTCCGCATCCGCCACCGACATTGTGGATGGTTCACTTCCCGTCACCTGTGTGCCGCCCTCCGGCAGTACGTTCCCGCTCGGCACTACAACTGTGACATGCACGGCTCAAGACGATGCAGGCAATATCGCGAGTGACGGGTTTGACGTCATCGTGCAGGATACAACCCCACCGGCATTAACGGTACCGGCAAATATGACTTTGGAAGCGACGAGTCCTGCCGGCGCGGTCGCGACGTTCTCCGCATCCGCCACCGACATTGTGGATGGTTCACTTCCCGTCACCTGTGTGCCACCCTCCGGCAGTACCTTCCCGCTCGGCACCACCTCGGTGAATTGCTCAGTCACCGACGCGAACAGTAACACGTCTAGCGGAAGTTTCAACGTGACTGTTCAAGATACGACCGCCCCGGTCATTACCCCAGTCGCAGATATCAACCTCGTAACGGCGAATAAATTCGGCGTGGTTCTCAACTACGCGCCGCCAACCACCTTCGACATCGTGGACGGTGCAGGCGTTGCCACGTGCAGTCCGGCGCCCGGCAGTTTGTTCCCACAAGACAACACAACGGTCACTTGCACTGCAACCGACAGCGAAGGCAACACCTCGTCGATCACTTTCAATGTGTACATCGATTACGACAAAGCCGCGCCACCCATTGAAACCGGCTCCGGCGGCGCGCTCATCCTCGTCACCGGCGGCGAATTGATCGACCTCGAATGCAACACCACCGTCAGCGCATTCGGTGTGATCGTCAAATTCCACAACCTGTGCGACTATCAGGCGGTCATCAATCGTGTCGCGGCGAACGGATTGCCCGGCGCATTGCCGAATGGGACGACCTTCGTGGAGGGATTGGATGTGCAGGTCCTGTCGAACGGACAGGCAGTGCGGACACTGCCGAACGCTTCCGGCGTCGAGTTGAACTTCCCGCTCGCAGATAACTCCACTTACGCGGTCCTGCATTGGAATAACGGTCGATGGGTCGAGATCGCGCAATCCATGGACGTCAACAACCTGTTGAAAATCCTCTCCACCGATGCGGCGGTCGAACTGTACAAGATGAGCACATCGAGCGCGAAATCAAACAACGTGCTTACCACCGAATTCACCGGCACGTTTATCCTGGTGAAGAAGTAAAATCGGGCAAGGCATGAACCAGCGAGGGACGGCACGTGCCGTCCCTCGTATCATTTAACTTGGAGAGCGTATGAATAGATTTCAACTGCTTCTGCTCGTCGGCATTTCCCTCATCCTCAGCGCGTGCGGAGGGAACAACACCGGCACACCGAATGCGACGATCACGCTCACACCGGATCCTTGTACTGGATTCGCCCTGGGAGAATCGGTCAAGCCCATCAACGACTTACAACGCGAGTTCGACGACACGTCCGCGCTAGCGGCGAACCTGCCGCGCGAACAGCTGGGCGATGCCATCACCAACCTGCAACGGATTCGGCGCGCGGCGGAAGATGTTACGCCTCCTGCCTGTCTCAACACGCTCAAGGAACACCAACTCACGCACATGAACGCGGTAATCGATACCTTGATCGCCTTCGTCGGCGGCGCGGACACGAACACGCTCAACTCCGGTATGGAGCAAGCGCGAGAATCTCACGACCTCTACACGCTCGAACTTGCACGCTTGCTTGGCGCCACGCTTGTTCCCGCCACCAAAGCGCCGTGATGTGAACGCGAAAGCGCTACGAGTCTTTTCTTAGAAACAACAGGAAGCCGATCAGACGCAGACCCGCGCTCGACCACAACGCGCCGTCGAGACCGATAAACCCTGCCAGCCACGTCCCCAACAGCGGGGCAAAGATCGTCGACAAGTACTGCATGGATTGCGCCAGCGCCACGAACGTCGCGCCATGCTCCGGCGGAACGGTCTTCATCAGCTCATCGAAAAAGACGAGATCGAGACCGCCCTGAAAGAAACCGGCGATGCCTGCGAAGAGGATGATCAATTCGATCTGGGTGGTCGACGCGGTGAGCGCGGGATAGAGCATCATCCCAAACGTTGTAGCAAGCAGGACAAACCTCCCGCCGCGCTGACGCGAGACACGGGGCCAGACGAAATATCCCACCAGCATCACCAGCGTCATCGCCATCGAGACCGCGCCGATCTGACCATCCGTTGCGCCCACATCGCGGACGAGGTACAACGGCACGAGCGGCAAGCCCAGCACCAGCGCCGAATAATACACGAATCGCTTGGAAGCAAATGATACGAAGCCGGGATTTTTCTTGAGTAGGGCGGCGTAATCTCTCACACTCGCGCGCGTCGAGCCCTGGCTTGAAAGCGGAGGCGGAGGGGTTTGGTCCGGCAGTTGGATGCGCCGCGAAAAATAGAAACTGACGAAGCCCCCTAAAGACAACACGATGAACATCACAGCATAGTTGACCGGAAATGCAAGCAGGTCGATCAGGCGAGTAACGATGAAGGTGCCCACCACGCCGGTGAAACCAAAGATCGCCCAGCGGCGGCTGAGCAACGCGTAACGCCCGTCGGGTCCGGCGACCGCATTCATCACCACCGAGAACGCGACCGCCAGCGCGGTCTGCGGGAGCGTTGCAAAAGCCCAGATCGCCAGCGTAGCGACGATGACAAATTCAGAGGGAAGTAAAAAGGTCAACGCGCCGGTCAAGGCGAAGCACATGATCACCATCAAACGCGAGAGGCTGTACCACGGCACGATATTCTTCCTCGTTTGCAGGAAGCGACCGACGAAGATCGCCAGCAATAAACCAGTGACGCCGGGCATCGAGGTAAGCAAGCCGACCTGAAAATTGGTCGCACCGAGGCGCGTGAGGAATACCGGCAGGAACGGCGCGGCAACGTTGGAGATGCTCACGCCCGCGCCGTCGATCAGCACGTAGCGGAAATTTCGTTTTTCGATCTGAAGTTCTTGTTCGGTTTTGGGGTTCATGGATACGAGAATTATAATGCGGACTACGCATGATCGAAATCCGCCGCATCAAACCGGACGAGTGGACAGCCGCCAAAGGATTGGTCTATCGCGTCGCGCATGAAATTTTCCACGAGACAAGACCACTGGATGAAGCCATTGCCGATTTTGAATCGCGCGGCGAACTTAGCGACATGGATGATATTCAAACGAGCTATTTCGAGAACAGTGGGATATTCCTCGTGATGACGGATAACGATGAAATTATTTGCACGGGCGCGATACGACGATACGCGGATGGTATTTGCGAACTCAAACGATTATGGCTGTTACAGGAATATCAAGGCAAAGGGCTCGGATATCAAATGATACAGGCATTGCTCGCGTTCGCGCGAGGCGCTGGTTATCGGAAGATAAGATTGGAAACACACCCCACATATCAAAAACGCGCCGTTGAATTTTATAAACAACTCGGTTTTATGGAAATTCCGATTCCCAATACAGACGATGACGTGGACATTCTGATGGAAATGGCGTTATAACCTAACCGCGTTCAACCAGTCGGGGAGTTGGGCAACCAGCGTTTTCATGATGTCTTTGGCGCGCTGGTTGAAAATTTCGATGTTGTCGTACGCCTCCCCTTCCGTTTCGTTGACGATATCGCTGACCGCGCGCAGGATCAACAGCCGCGCGTTGTTCTTGCGCGCAACCCACGCCAGCGCCGCGGACTCCCAATCTGCGGCGACCGCGCCTTTCGCTTTCAAGAGGGGAATTTTTCCCGGCGGCAGGTCGCTGTCGGCGGAGGCGATGAGGGCGCGGCGGGCGGGATGCGGCAGAGGGTCAGCGAGCCAGCCCAAATCGAGGGAGGAAGCGTAGTAGTTCGAGATGTCGAGGTCGCCCATCAACTCCACGATGTCGTAGACAATAGTTTGTTCGACGAGGATCACATCCCCTCGATCCACGACGCCTTCAAACCCGCCGCAGGTGCCGAGGTTGACGATCAGGTCAGGCGCGTGATGGTCGATGAGATATTGCATCGTGCCCGCGGACGCGATCTTGCCCCAACCGCTGTGAAAGAATGAAATCTCACGACCTGCAACATTCGCAGTGAAACATTCGCCGTACGGGAAGGATTCGATCTTCGATTCGGGAAACAACGGTTTGACTCCCACCCATTCGGCAATCGCGGACACGATGACGACGATTTTCAATTTCAACTCCTGAGAAAGTGTCTGAAAAGTCAAAAAAACACTTTGTATGTCATTCTGAGCGACCCCTTCGATAAACTCAGGGTAAACGCCGGGAGCGAAGAATCTCTCCTCGTGCCTGTAGACGAATGAGCCAGTCAGAGATTCTTCGTGGCCCTGAAGTGCCACTCAGAATGACATGAACCTGTTTTCAGACAAACTCTAAATAAAAGTTATTCGAGAATATCTTTCAACGAGCGCTTCTCGAGTAATTCCTTCGGCAGATCATTGATATCGTACACTTCCCACGTCTCGGTGTGAACCACGTCCATCCTCGGCGCAAGTTCCACCAGCGGACCGAGCGTTTCGAGTTCCAGCGAGCGCGCGTCGGTGTAGACCTCGCAATTGCTTCCGAAATCCGTGTAGTCTTCGTCGCGGCGCACGCCAAAGCGTTTGACGAACATCACATCGTCGTAGACGTAGCCAAGCCAGCCGCGCGGATTGAAATAGCCGAGCTTGAACGGGTTCGATGTGGAGTCTCCCTTCACCGTGATGAATTCATCCTTCAGTTTCAGCCGCGTATCGTCCCAGCGCGAGTAGGGCCAGAGGGCGAATCGGCGATTTGGAGCGAAACCGTGCTCGTCCACGTTGCCCACCTGCTGGGGGAGAATGGCGGTTCCCATGGGTCGGAGCATGGTGATCGCCCACGGCGCAAGTTTGATCGTGGTTTTGCCGAAGTTCTCGATGCGATGTTTGACGATGACGAAGGGTTGCTCTGAACCGACCTGCACCGAAACGGACTTGCGCAATTCTGTGCCAGCCTCCAACGCGCCCGCGATGCGATAGCCGCCCGTCACTTCTTTGACGGATGCGCCGATATCGTCCGGCACATAACTCTTCGACAGGTTTTCAGGCGCGATCAAAAAACGATGACCGCCGTAATAATGATATTCGCCGTACGGCGCCTGCACCGTGAACTGCGGAGTTTCAGCGAACAGGTTCTCGCCCGTCCACTGGGGAATCAGCCGCACGATGCGCGGACCCGCCTCTGCGAGGCTTTCGATGCGGAAGAATCGATTTTCGAGCACGACCGTTTGCAAGCCGTGGAAATTTCCGAATTGCATGAGGCAATCTTAGCCGCAAAATCGAATCTCGTAAACTCGAATCGGATTCGGGTTGGTTACATCGAATATAATGAATTAGCCACAGAGACCTCAGAGAAAAAATGAGCTACTCAAGGGTTTCAGAAAACAAGATCTTGACGCAGTTGCACTGCGTCAAGGCAGACGTGGCGCAACATCATTCGTACCATATCGAGAGCCTCAACATGAACATCAAACAACCCAACTCGCGCATGTGCTTCATCTGCGGGCTCGAAAACCCGGTCGGGTTGCACCTGCACATCTACGAGACCGCACCCGGCGTGGTCGAAACGACCTACACCGCGCCGGAACATTTCCAGGGGTATCCCGGCGTGTTGCACGGAGGCATCGTCGCATCGATGCTCGACGAACTTGCGAGCCGCGCTCACATGGGCAGTGACCCGCAGGCTCCGCGATTTCTGTTCACCGCGAAACTCGATATTAAATATCGCCGCAACGTGCCGATCGGCAAGCCGCTGAGGATCGTCGGCAAGGCTGGCAAAACGAGAACGCGGTCGGCTGAATCGTGGGCAGGCATGTACGACGCGCAGACGGACGAACTGTTGGCTGAAGCCAACGCGCTGTTGATCGATATTCCGCCGGAGCAATTCGACATGTCGCGTTTGAACGAATTGGGCTGGAAGGTATATCCAGAATAACCGTATAATACGAATAGTAACGGAGACTCTCATGATCACTGCCTATCACCGCCCGAAGACGTTGGAAGAAGCGTTGAAATTATTGACCCAGCCCGGCACGGTCCCGCTCGGAGGCGGCACGCTTCTTACACACGGGACGGCTGATCCCGTCCAAGCCGTTGACCTGCAACTCCTCGGCTTAGACACGCTCACGAAGAACGGAAACGATCCTTCGACAGGCTCAGGACAACGCCTCCAACTCGGCGCGACGCTGACACTGCAAGCGCTCCTCGAATCGGAACATTGCCCCGAAGCATGGAAGCGCGCGATCAAACTCGAAGCGCCGATCAACATCCGCAACATGGCAACCGTGGCAGGGACTCTTGTCGCGTGCGATGGCAGGTCGACATTTGCAACCCTGTTGCTGGCGATGGATGCGAAGTTGGAAATCGCAAATCCAAAACCGTCAATTGTAAATCTGGGCGATTTTCTCCCCCTCCGCCCGCGCGGACTCATCACCTCCATCACCCTCCCGCTCAACGTCAAATTTGCGTTCGAATCCGTCGCGCGGACTCCGTCCGATTCGCCGATCGTGTGCGTGGCAGTGGCAGGCTGGGCATCCGGGCGGAAGCGTATGGCGGTCGGCGGTTTTGGCAAAAGTCCCATGCTCGCCATGGACGGGACATCCTCCGATGATGCGGTAACCGCGGCGCGCAACGCGTTCCACGAAGCGACGGATGACTTCGGCAGTGCCGAGTATCGCATGGACGTCGCCGCGACGCTGGCGAAGCGGTGCATGGAAGGTTTGTAGAATTCCTCTGGTTATGGAAACTACAACCACCACTCCCGCTAATACCGGTGACTTTCTCGTGTCAGAATTGTTGGCACGGGATATCCGATTCATCATGGGGAGCAAACCCGATCACCCCGCCATGTTGAACCCCGCACAATTGATCGCTGGGCTTGCACAAAGCCGCGAAGCACGGTTAGGCTTGGCGTTGATTCCGCTGTTTCTCCAATATCCCGAATATGCCAAGCATGTACGAGAAGTTGCGGAAAATCTTATCCCCTCTGCGCGCTTGCTCCTTCAGTGCTATTACACAGCTGCACTGTGGCTCGAACGTAAATATCTGTCGCGTAAAAATTCTCTGCCGGACTTGTTCTCAGTTCAACTCGGGTTGACTTTCACCGCGAACGCCGAAGAAAATTTACGCGCATTAGCGAAACGCCACCGGGAATTGAGCGGAGAACGTATTAACTGGTTGGGAACATACGAACACGCGGTTGAGGTTTGGTTGAAAGAATTAGAATTACATGAAGGTCTTCATGGATGATTCCGAGGTACAGTCCATTCTGAAAATCATCGGGAAGCGAGTTCCGCCCGACTCTCAATTGGTGTTGGTAGGCGGGAGCGCTCTGTTGCTTCTTGGTAGTCCACGCCCGACTATGGATATTGACTTTTTTGGCGACGATGTTAACCCCAACGAATTACACCGCAAAATCCTTCAAATTGCCAATGAATTGAAAATCAATATTGAGGCTGTTCCACTCGATCGTTTCGTCCCACTCCCGGAAGACAGCGAAAATCGAAAAATTCATATTGGCAAATTCGAACATTTGGATGTGTATGTGGCTGATCCATATAGTATCGCGTTGAGCAAGGTGGATCGCGGTTTGAAAACAGATTTCGACGATCTTGTTTTTCTGGTCAAGCGAAACTACATCACGTTAGAAACGCTGGAAAAGATCATTTTGAACGCCCTGCCACTCGCTGGCAAATTTGATTTCAACCCCGATATTCAAACCCACCTGCAAGAGCTGAAAAAGAGACTCGCGTAGCCCATGCAAACCTGCCGCATCTGCCAGAGACTTGTCACGCTCGGAACGGTATACAGCAAATCGGGTTGAACAGAGCGTCTTGCATTTTCGCCCCTTGTCTTGTAAAATAGAGGCGCGTCTTACATGCAGGAGGTCACATGGCTATGGAAACCATCGTATCGCGGCGCGGGCAGACGGTTGTCCCCGCGGCGATCCGCGCAAAATACAATATTAAGGATGGGGATCAATTGGTCTGGGTGGATGATGGTCAGACCATCCGGGTGATTCCAGTTCCTTCCGATCCGGTGGCGGCATTATACGGGCGCGGAAAAGGACAGGGCTTATCACGCAAACTTATGGAAGACCGCGCCAAATATAGAAAAAAAGAGAATGGCTGAACAATCGTTCGTTCTGGATACATCCGCGATCCTCGCATTCATTGAAAAAGAAGAAGGCGCCGAACGCGTGCGGGACATTCTCCTGAAGCAGAACGTCATCCTCCCTTGGATTACGATCCTCGAAGTTGTTTACATTTCACAGCGCGAACTAGGCGAAGAAGAGGCAGTGACCCGCTATGCGTTGATCAAAAAACTTGATGCAACGATCATTTGGGATGCAGATGAAGCTTTTCTTTTGAACGCCGCCCGCATCAAAGCGACACATAGCCTGTCGCTTGCAGATGCCGTGGTCGCCGCCATTGCCGCGCAGCATAAGGCAACCCTCGTGCACAAGGATCCTGAATTCGAACCGTTGAGCGATGTTCTTGACATGGAGATCTTGCCGTACAAGAAGTGACCACCGATTTTGCTTAACCCATGCAAACCTGCCCCATCTGCCAGAGACCCGTTGAGCGCTCGGAGCGGTACCCGCGCTACGTGTGCATAGATTGCGCCGCGCAGGCAAGGTCAAGTGACGGACGCCTGCTCAAGTTCTACAACGTCAGCCTCTCCGGCGGATTCGCCGCCCGCTACGCCGACACCGACGAACCCTACGACAGCCACGACTGTTACATCCTCAGCATTCACTGCTACGCCGACGAACACCGCTTTGGCGGCATCGTGATCCAGACGGTGTAACGATTTCGACTTGTCTTGTCAGGTTTTTTTGGGTAGGATTGGGATATCAGTTGGAAGGATTGAAAGTTGGAACGTTGGGAACAAGGAATCATGCCTTCGAAGAAAACAACAGCAAAAGCGAAAACAAATAACGGTGTCAATCTCGGCATTGAAGCGGAGTTGTGGCTTGCCGCCGATAAACTGCGCGGGCATCTGGATGCGGCGGACTATAAGAGTGTGGTGCTGGGGTTGATCTTCTTGAAGTATGTATCAGACATGTTCGAACAGGTGCGGGCACGGGTGGAGAAGGAAGCGGTGGATGATCCAGAGGACAGGGATGTCTATTTGGCGGAACGCGTCTTTTGGGTGCCGAAAGAGGCGCGATGGAAAGTCTTGCAGGATAACGCCAAGCAGGAGTCCATCGGCAATTTGATTGACAAGGCGATGGAATCCATCGAACGGGATAATCCAACGTTGAAAGGGATGCTGCCAGGCAATTACGGACGCGCCACGCTCGATAAGCGGCGGCTCGGTGATCTGGTGGATCTGGTCAGCAACAAGATCAATTTCGCGGACGAAGAGAGCCGCAAGCAGGATACGCTCGGGCGGGTGTATGAATACTTCCTATCGCAGTTCGCCAGCCAGGAGGGACGCAAGGGCGGAGAGTTCTATACGCCGCGTTCGGTGGTGCGTGTGCTGGTGGAGATGCTCGCCCCGTATAAGGGACGTGTGTTCGACCCGTGCTGTGGGAGTGGCGGGATGTTCGTGCAGAGCGAAAAGTTCGTGGAGGCGCACGGCGGGAAGATCGGCGACCTTTCGGTGTACGGACAGGAATCGAACCCCAACACGTTCAAGCTGGCGAAGATGAACCTTGCCATTCGCGGCATCGAAGGGGATTTGGGCAAGCAACCGGCAGACTCGTTCCACAATGACCAGCACCCCGACCTGAAAGCGGATTACATCCTTGCCAACCCGCCATTCAACATGAGCGATTGGGGCGGGGACTTGTTGCGGGAGGACAAGCGTTGGAAGTACGGCAAGCCGCCTGTGGGCAATGCCAACTTTGCGTGGGTGCAGCATTTCATCCATCATCTTTCGCCGAACGGCACGGCGGGATTTGTGCTGGCGAATGGGAGCATGTCGAGCAATACGTCAGGCGAAGGCGAGATACGCAAAGCCATCATCGAAGATGACCTGGTGGATTGCATGGTCGCCCTGCCTGGGCAGTTGTTTTACAGCACGCAAATCCCTGTGTGTTTGTGGTTCTTAACAAGAAACAAAGACCCTAAAGGTCTTAAGAGACCTTTAGGGTCTCGCGCCGGAAAGACGTTATTCATTGACGCCCGCAAATTGGGAACCTTGACTGATCGCGTCCATCGTGACCTTTCGAGTGAAGATATTGCTTTGATTGCGGATACGTACCATGCGTGGAAATCATCTGGCAATGAGACCCTAAAGGTTTCTTCCGCGACCACGCGTCACGTCAAGCAAGGGAACCTTGCCAATCAGGACGAAGGTCAGGCGAGAAAACCTTTAGGGTCTGGATATGAAGATGTGGCAGGCTTCTGCAAATCGGTCACTTTGGAAGAAATCCGTGCACAGGGATATGTGCTCACGCCTGGATGGTATGTGGGTGCAGCCGATCTTGAAGAAGACGATGAACCGTTCGATGAAAAGATGGCGCGCTTGACGAAGGAGTTGGAAGCGCAGTTTGAAGAGAGTGGCAAATTGGAGGCTGCAATTCGTCAGCAGTTGAAGAGGGTGAATAATGGGAAATAGGGACTGGGAGTTTTACACTCTCGGTGATTTGACTGAAAATTTCGACTCGATTCGTGTTCCAGTCAAAGAAGCAGACAGAAAAAAAGGGCAATACCCTTATTATGGCGCGTCTGGCATTATTGATATGGTAGACGGTTACCTATTCGATGGCGAGTATCTATTAGTAGCAGAAGATGGCGAAAATTTGCGAAGCAGGAAAACACCAGTTGCCTTTATGGCATCAGGGAAATTTTGGGTTAACAACCATGCTCATATTGTGCGCGGAAATGAAATAGCAAGCACAAGATTTTTGATGTATTACCTAAGTCAAACGGATATTAGCGGGTTTCTAACTGGTTCGACATTACCAAAACTTACACAGGACAATCTAAACCGTATTCCAATCTATGCTCCTTCACTCCCTGAACAACGCGCCATTGCAGGGATTCTCGGTGTGCTGGACGATAAGATCGAACTCAACCGCCGCATGAACCGTACGCTTGAGTCCATGGCGCGGGTGGTGTTTCGTCAGTGGTTTGTGGATAATGAGGATATTGAGGATTGGGATGCTGTGCCATTACCCGAACTTATTGAAGTCAATCCAACACGCTCTTTGAAGAAAGGCGAAGTTGCTCCTTATCTTGATATGGCAAATATGCCAACACAAGGACATAGAGGCATTGAATGGATGGACAGACCTTTTGGTTCTGGAACAAAGTTTGTCAATGGTGACACTTTGCTGGCAAGAATTACTCCATGCCTTGAAAACGGCAAGACAGCGTATGTTGATTTTCTAAAGGATGGGCAAGTTGGCTGGGGTTCAACTGAATACATTGTTTTCCACCCAAAACAACCTTTACCTCCAGAATATGGTTATTACCTTGCAAGAAGTGAAGAGTTACGAAATCATGCAATAGTAAATATGACAGGGACAAGCGGAAGGCAAAGAACACCTGCGTCATGTTTCGATAACTATTCAGTTTCTGTACCACCAACAGATTTGGCAATGAAATTTGGCACTTTCGCTAATTCGATTATTGATAAAGTAAGAGCAAACGATGAAGAATCTCGTACGCTGGCAAGCATCCGTGATGCTCTCCTTCCAAAATTAATGAACGGAGAGATTGCCTTGAATTGATTCCATGAATTCATTTTTCTATTGACTACTCTCTACTATTAAGGAAAAAATGAAAATCAACTTTCCAAATTATATAGAAACTTTGAAGTTACCTCAAGCAAAAGCTCTTTATCCGTTGTTTGAGGCTGTATCAAATTCAATTGACGCTATCGAGGAAAGAAAACCAGAAAATGGAACAATAATTATTACCATCGAAAGATTGGCACAAGGCTTACTTGACGCGAACGGAGAAGAAAACAGAGAAATATTACCGATCCAAAATCTTATTATCGAAGATAATGGCATCGGCTTTCGAGATGCAAATTTTGAGGCATTTTCAGAACTAAATACGATTTGGAAGAAAACTCGAGGCGGAAAGGGCATTGGCAGAGTTGCCTGGCTCAAAGTATTTAATCATGCCGAAATTGAAAGCACTTATAAAAACGGAGAGAAAAACAACAAATTCAGGCATTTCAAATTTGTCTGCGATGAAGATGCGATAGAACTTATAGAAAGTGGAAATGCAAAGCCGAACATTGAAATCAATACAAGTGTCCGTTTAATAGATTGCAAAAACGAATATCAAGAGGCGCTCCCTAAAAGACGGAGCGTCGTTGCTCAGGAAATAGTCATCCATTTCCTTCCGTTTTTCATGTCAAGCACCATGCCTGATATTATCCTTAGAGAGGACGGTCTCGAAGACATTGATTTATGGCGAGTCTTTGAGTCTTACATAACCGATGAAGCCAAGCGCGAGACATTTTATATAGCCAGCCAAGAGTTCAATATTGCACATACAAAAACCAAGTATCACTCGCAAAGAAATAAGGAACACCGTATCTTCTATGTTGCACATGGGAGAGTGGTTGACACCAAGCCAATTTCATCGGACAAGATTTCACACCTGCCAACCAAATTGCAAATAGATGAAGAAGAGTACATCTACGTCGGCTATGTCGAATCCGCCTTCTTGGATAAGAATGTAAACCAATCAAGATATACATTTGATATCCCCAACTCAACGGAAGGTGACACACTCTTTGAACAAGTTGACTGGCAAGCTATTGAAGAAAAAGTCAACTCAACTGTTGGCAACTATTTAGGCGAATACCTTGAAAAAGCCAGACAGGATACAGATGAAAAAATCCGGCAGTATATTAATGAAAAATCTCCGAACTATTCCTATATTTACAATAATCATAAGGATTTGATCGACAAAATCCCTCTCAAAAGCATTGAACGAGGAAATATCGGTCAGGAACTTGCCAAAATTCACAATGCATTAAGAGATGATTTTGCAGAGGAGGCAGAAAAGGTCATTAATACACCCGATGATGAAATCAAGTCTTCTGATGAATACAAGCAAAAGGTCAAGAATCTAATTGAACGAATGGACCCAACAGGCAAGGCGGACTTGGCCGAATATATTATTCACAGAAAAACAGTGCTTCATCTTTTCGAGAAAGCACTCAAAGTCAAAGATGATGGTAGCTTTGTGAAAGAAGATGTAATTCACAACTACGTTTTCCCGATCAAGAAGTCAACCGATGAAATCTCATACGAAAAGCATAATTTATGGCTTTTAGACGAAAGGTTGGCTTATAACACTTACATAGCTTCCGATAAGCCATTCGCGCAGATTTCTGGATATGAAAACACCAGCAAAGAAGAGAAAAGAAAAAGGCCAGATATCTATGCGTATACCTTTTCAACGGTAGAACCCGATGATACTGGTTCTCCCTTTAAGTCCTTAGACATCTTTGAATTTAAGCGTCCTATGCGAGACGACTACAAGGCTGAGGAGAATCCATACAATCAGATCAAAGATTACTTGGAAATAATTCGACAGGGAAATGCCAAGACAAAAGATAAACGGTCTTTTCGAGTTTTAGATGGCGGCTTGATTTATTGTCACGTGATCTGCGACTTTACTCAGTCTTTGACAAACATGCTGGAAAGAGAAGATTTTAAGCGGGTTGGCAATCAGGATTGGTATATAAAATACCACCAAGCTTATAACGCTTTTATTGAGGTCAAGAGTTTTGATTTCGTTTTAGAACTTGCGACAAAGAGGAACCAAATATTGTTTGATAAATTGGGGCTAAAATAACTTGGTAACTTTTACCGAATCCACCATCGAGCAAGCCGCGATAAGAGACCCTAAAGGTTTCTTCTGTGAACCCGCGCCACGCTTAGCGAGAGAGTCTTGCAAATCAAGTTGAAAGTCAGCAAGAAAACCCTTAGGGTATTATTGATAAGATGACGAGCCCACCTCCATTACTTTACGACACCTATTACCACATCTACAATCGCGGCAACAACGGCGAGAATATCTTCGTGCAGGAACGGAATTACGAATACTTCATGAAGTTGTATTCCACGCATATTGATCCCATCGCCGAGACTTACGCGTATTGTTTACTGCGAAATCATTTCCACGTGTCGGTGAAGACCAAGACGGAGGAAGAGATCGAGGAGATCCTAAGTAAAGATCCTAGAGGTCTTAAGAGACCTTTAGGATCTGATAAATCAGCGTCTAAATACCTTTCCCAATCATTCTCCAATTTCTTCAACGCCTACGCCAAATCCATCAACAAAGCGTATGGAAGAACGGGGAGTCTGTTCGAGCACCCCTTCGGGCGCGTGCCTATCACAACTGACCGTCAATTCTGGAATGTGATTGCCTACATCCACCAGAACCCGCAAAAGCATAAGTTCGTCAAAGACTTTCGAGAATGGAAATGGTCATCGTATGGCATCATCCTTGCCGAGAAGCCAACGAAACTCAAGCGTGATGTTGTCCTTGATTGGTTTGGAGGAAAAGAGAGTTATTTGGAATTGCACAAGCAATGGGTTTCAGATGCAGATGCCAAGTGGTTTGCAGAGGATGATTACGACTGATAACAAGGAGACCCTAAAGGTTTCCCTCGTTATCCCGTGACACGTCTCGCTGGTCACCTTTGCAAATCAAGACGAGAGTCGGTCAAGAAAACCTTTAGGGTCTGTACCAGGAAGGGTCTATAATCGGGACACCATGACCTTCACCGAATCCACCATCGAGCAAGCTGCCATTGATTGGCTCAAAGAGCTAGGCTATACCTATGCCTTCGGTCCAGAGATTGCTTTCGATGGCGAGCGCCCTGAACGAGGCGATTATCAGGAAACGCTTCTGCTTGGTCGCTTGCAGGATGCCATTGCCCGCATCAACAATGATTTACCCGCACAGGCACAGGAAGAAGCCTTTCGAAAAATCACGCGAATTGGGAAACCCTCACTTCTGCTCAACAATCACGCCTTTCATCACCTGCTGGTCAATGGCATTGAGGTCGAATACAAAGCGAATGATGAGCGCATGGTCAGTGGGCGGGTCTATGTGGTGGATTTCGAGAACGTTGAAAATAACGATTGGCTGGTCGTCAATCAATTCACGGTGGAAGCCTCACACCAGAACGGCAAGGTCAATCGGCGACCCGATGTGGTCATCTTTGTCAACGGTCTGCCGCTGGCGGTCATCGAACTCAAGAATGCTACCGATGAAAAGGCAACGATCTGGTCGGCGTTCAACCAATTGCAAACCTACAAGAACGACATCCCTGCCCTGTTTCACTACAACGAATTACTCATCATCTCCGATGGCTTGAATACCCGTTTCGGTTCAGTCACATCAAACAAGGAATGGTTCCTGCCGTGGAAGACCATCGAAGGCGATACCACCGCGCCTACTTCGGTCACACAATTGGAAGTGTTGTTGAAAGGCGTGTTCGAGAAGCGCCGCTTCCTTGAACTCATCCGTTACTTCATTGTCTTTGAACAGGAGCGCGGCGCACCCACCCTCAAGAAGATCGCAGGCTATCACCAATTCCATGCAGTTAATTACGCGCTGGCAGAAACCATCCGTGCATCGCAGGCAAAGGGCGCGGCGGTCAAAGAATTGAAAGGCGTGTATAAAGCGCAACCAATGAAGGGCGGCGAAAGCGGCGATCATCGCATCGGTGTTATCTGGCACACGCAAGGCTCGGGCAAGAGTCTCACCATGGCGTTCTACACGGGGCGGCTGGTCTTGCATCCCGCCATGGAAAATCCCACCATCATCGTCATCACCGACCGCAACGACCTCGACGATCAACTTTTTGGCACCTTCTCGCGCTGTTCCGAAGTCCTGCGTCAAACTCCCGAACAAGCCACAAGCCGTGAAGACCTGATCGAAAAGCTCAAAGGGCGTATTGCAGGCGGCGTCTTCTTTACGACGATTCAGAAGTTCATGCCCACTGCCGAGTCGGGCGGTCCGCTTTCGGATCGGCATAACATTGTGGTCATTGCGGATGAAGCCCATCGCAGTCAATATGACTTCATCGACGGCTACGCCCGTCACATGCGGGACTCACTTCCCAACGCTTCTTTCATCGGGTTTACTGGTACGCCCATCGAACATACGGATGCCAACACCCGAGCCGTGTTCGGCGATTACGTCAGCATCTACGACATCCAGCAGGCGGTCGAAGACGGTGCGACGGTCAAGATTTACTACGAAGGTCGGCTTGCCAAACTGGAGCTGGACGAAAAAGAGAAGCCGAAGATCGACCCTGAATTTGATGAAGTCACCGAAGGCGAAGAACTCGAAAAGAAGGAAAAGCTCAAGACCAAATGGGCGGCGCTCGAAGCCATTGTAGGAACAGAGAAACGCGTTGGGCTTGTAGCACAGGATATTGTCCAGCACTTCGAGAAACGACAGGAAGCCATCGACGGTAAAGCAATGATAGTGTGCATGTCCCGCCGCATCTGCGTGGACTTATACTATGCCATCATCAAAATAAAACCAGAATGGCACTCGGACGATGACAAACAAGGCGTGATCAAGATCGTGATGACGGGCAGCGCGTCTGATCCAGAAGACTGGCAACCTCACATCCGCACCAAGGCACGCCGCGAAGAACTTGCCAAACGCTTCAAGGATGCCGACGACCCATTCAAGATCGTCATTGTCCGTGACATGTGGCTGACGGGCTTTGACGTCCCACCACTACACACCATGTACATTGATAAACCAATGCAGGGGCATGGTCTCATGCAAGCCATTGCGCGTGTCAACCGCGTGTACAAAGACAAGCCAGGCGGCTTGATTGTGGATTATCTCGGTCTTGCTTACCATTTGCAAAAAGCACTGGCAGCTTATACTGAAGCCGACCATCCTGCCGAAATTCCCGACCAGAAAACTGCGGTCAACGAGTTACTCAAACGTTACGAAATATGTAGAGGATTATTTCACGGTTTCGATTGGTCAAAGTTCTTTACGGGAACGGCTGTTGAAAAAACGAATGTCTTGCCAATGGCAATGGAACACATCCTCAAGTTGGAAGATGGCAAAAAGCGATACTTGGACGCAGTCCGTAACATGTCACTTGCCTTTGCTTTGGCTGTTCCTGATGAACGTGCCATCGCCATCCGCGATGATGTATCGTTCTTTCAGGCTGTACGGTCCGCGCTCATCAAGTCCACTGTAGAAGGCGGCGATACACAAGGCGATATGGAACAAGCCATTCGGCAAATCCTTTCGCGTGCCGTCTCTGCCGGCGACCAGGTCATTGATATCTTTGCCGCCGCGGGATTGAAGAAACCTGAAATATCCATCCTCTCCGAAGAATTTTTAGCGGATGTTCGAGGAATGCCACAAAAAAATTTGGCGATTGAACTGCTTCGCAAACTGCTCAACGATGAACTCAAATCAAGAATGAAAAAGAACCTTGTGCAGTCGCGTTCGTTCACTGAATTACTTGAACGCACCATTCGCTCCTACCAAAATCGCACACTCGAATCTGCTGAAGTCATTGCCGAACTCATCAAACTTGCCGAAGAAATGCGAGAAGCCCAAAAGCGCGGCGAGAAACTCAACCTCACCGAAGACGAGATCGCCTTTTACGATGCACTGGAAGTTAACGATAGCGCGGTCAAGGTGCTGGGAGACGATGCCCTCAAAGCGATTGCTCGCGAGTTGGTTGAAACAGTTCGTAACAACACAACCATTGATTGGACTGTCCGAGAAACTGTCCGCGCCAAGTTGCGCATCATGGTGAAAAGAATATTGAGGAAATACGGCTATCCACCCGATAAGCAGGAAAAAGCCACCCAAACTGTTCTCGAACAGGCTGAGGTCATTGCAAGAGATTGGGCTGGGTAGAATTCGGAGGAGTATAACCATGTCCGTCATAAAGTATGAGATCGTGAATAAACTCGGAGAGCGACCCTCAAATAATTAAACCGATCGGAAATCAACCCCATGCCTCCTAAAAAGAAAAGCAAGCCAGCGAGCAAGAAAGTCTCCGCGAAAAAGTCGAAACCCGCAAAGACGAAGGCGCAGAAGAAAAAAGCACCTCCGGCAGTTGATAAGGGCGGGAGCCGGGGATTCACGCTGGGTTTGAAGGGGAATCGAAGTCTGCAAGCGTATAAGGATTTGGTGATCGGGATAATGTCCGCTATCAAGCCGGGCTACAAAGATAAATACACCGAGAAAGAATGGGAGGCAAAATGGAAGGAGTTCTGGACGAAATCCGATGAAGCCGAAGCAAAACGACAGCGCGGCGAAGTCACGCCTGAGCCGGTGAAGGAATACAAGACCACCGAAGAGCAATATCCCGGCATCACCGAACAGATCCGCCATTTTGAGGAGATGGTCCTCCCCGCCTGTCCGCACTGCGGGTCTGCCGATACCGCGTCCGTGCAGGTGGGACTCATCGGTCGCACCATGTACATCGCTGGCTCCACGAGGAAATTCAAACTCGTCCTGAACATGAAGGATAGATTGGGAAAATACTTCTGCAATCAGTGCAAGAGGTTTTTCGATTGACCACGCTTCGAGAACGCGCTGGATCACGTACCGCAACGTTCACGTTGCGTGTATTTTGGCAGACAGCCTGTTCCTCGCAAGATAAATCTTGCGGTACAGCACTGTCAGAATAATTTGGAAAAGTACAACAGGGGAGGTTGGAGGGGTAGAATCTTCAGCCGACGAACGAGCAAGTCAACCACACGAGGAGCGCACCATGCCTGAAATAAAATATGAGATCGTGAAGAACATCGCCGTGTTGTCCACATCCGCGAGCGGCTGGAGCAAGGAACTCAACCTGGTCAGTTGGAACGATAGGGACGCAAAATACGACCTGCGCGACTGGTCGGCGGATCACAGCAAGATGGGCAAGGGCGTCACGCTTTCAAAAGAAGAACTGCTGGCGTTGAAGGAATTTCTCCAAACATTCGATTTCTAAATCTACACCTGCAACCTGTAACTTGCAACTTACTAGGAGCCTCCCATGAATATCCCCGTATGGATCGAAGACAACCGCAACATGTTCATCAGTCTCAGCGATGAGATCTGGGATTATGCCGAACTGGGTTACAAGGAGGTACGCTCCTCCAAAACCCTCGAAGACGCGCTCGAAGAGGCAGGCTTCACGCTCGAACGCGGCGTGGCGGGCATACCGACGGCGTTCGTCGCGAGTTACAGCAAGGGCAAAGGTCCCGTGATCGGAATCCTTGGCGAATTCGATGCGCTACCGGGTCTGAGCCAGGACTGTGTGCCGTATCGCAAACCGTTGGAGAACGGCGCGGCGGGTCACGGGTGCGGGCATAACTTGCTCGGTGTGGCGGGTCTCGCGTCCGTGATGGCGGTCAAACAAGCGCTCGATTCGGACGCGGCAACCGGCACGATCAAATATTTCGGCTGTCCCGCCGAGGAGGGCGGCGCGGGCAAAGCCTTCATGGCGAACGCCGGCGTGTTCGACGATACCGACGTCTGCCTGACGTGGCACCCCGACACGTTCAACACCACGCAATACACCAACTTCCTTGCCAACTATCGCGTCACGTTCAAGTTCCGCGGCAAGACCGCGCACGCCGCCATGGACCCGTTCAACGGGCGCAGCGCGCTCGACGCGGTCGAGTTGATGAACGTGGGCGTCAACTATCTACGCGAGCACATGATCCCCGATGCGCGCGTCCATTACGTGACCATCAACGGCGGTGGCGTCGCGCCGAACGTAGTGCCCGATTTTGCCGAGTCGCTGTACAGCGTCCGTGCACCGCGCACCGACCAGCTCGACGCGTTGTTCGCCCGCGTCAAGAACATCGCACAAGGCGCCGCGCTCATGACCGGCACCGAGGTGGAGATTCAGGTCATCTCCGGCATGTCGAACATGCTCATCAACGATACGGTCAACGACGTGTTGCAATCGAAACTGCACGAGGTCGGCGCGCCGCAGTTCACCGAGGAGGAACACGCGTTCGCGCGCGAACTCTCCAAGTCCATTCCACCGGAGAGCCTAGAAACCGGCGCCTATCTTTACGGATTGGATTCCCAAGCGGTCGCCGCGCTCAAGGATATCGTGCTGTTCGAGGACATCCTTCCGCCCTTCCGTTCGGAAACGATTCAACCCGGATCCACAGATGTCGGCGACGTGTCGTGGGTGTGCCCTACGGGACAGATCCTCACTGCGTGCTGGGCGCTCGGCTCGCCCGGTCACTCGTGGCAGATCGTGGCGCAAGGCAAGATGGGCATCGGTCAACGCGGCATGTTGTACGCCGGCAAAGTGATGGCGGTCAGCGCGCTCGAGTTCATGCAGAACAAGTCCGTGCTGGAGCAGGCGAAGGACGAGTTCAAACGCAAGCGCGCCGCCGCGAGCTACGTCTCCCCCATCCCCCCGGGCACCAAACCGCCGTTAAGCACTGGATAGGGTCAACTCCTTTGCGTATCCATGGATCTCACTTCAAAGACGAACACGGGCGCGTGCTCATGCTGCGCGGCGTCAATTTGGGCGGGAGCACCAAAGTCCCGTACCAGCCCGATGGCGCGACATATAGCCGCGCGGGGTTCTTCGAGCATCGCAACGTCTCGTTCGTCAACCGTCCGTTTCCACTCGCCGAAGCCGATGAGCATTTCACGCGCTTGAAGCGTTGGGGATTCAACTTCCTGCGCTTCCTCGTCACATGGGAGGCGATTGAACACGCGGGACACGGTCGATACGATTTGGATTATCTGGAATATTTGCGCGCCGTGGTGGAAAAAGCTGCGGCGCATGGGATTCGCCTCTTCATCGATCCGCATCAAGACGTGTGGAGTCGTTTCTCCGGCGGCGACGGGGCGCCGGGGTGGACGTTTGAATCCATCGGCATGGACATGCGTCACTTTCAGGAGACAGGCGCGGCGTTCGTGCATCAACTGCACGGCGATCCGCTTCCGCGTATGATCTGGTCGAGCAACGCCTCCAAACTCGCCGCGGCGACGATGTTCACATTGTTCTTCGGCGGGAACGATTTCGCCCCGCGCACGCTCATCGAGGACGAACCCGCGCAGGAATTTTTACAGCGTCATTACATCAAAGCCATGGTGCAGGTTGCCAAAGCGCTGAAGGGTTTGCCTAACGTGGTCGGCTTTGATTCGATGAACGAACCCGTCGAAGGCTACATCGGCATGAGTGACCTGAATAATCGTTACACGCTCATTAACAAAGGCGTGATACCGACTCCGTTCGAGTCTATGCAGTTAGGCGCGGGCGTTCCGCTCGAATTGCATTCGTGGGAAGAGGGCGTCTTCGGTCCGATCGCGGTCGGCAAGGGAATCGTCAACCCGGATCGCCTGCTCGCGTGGGAAAGCGCAGACCGCGACGTGTGGCGCGTGGAGGGCGTGCGGGATTTCGATTCGCAAGGCAAGCCGCAACTGCTGAAACCGAATCACTTCTCGCATGTGAACAGCCGCGCAGTGGATTTCAACCGCGATTATTACGTCCCGTTCAACAACCGCTTCGCCAAAGCGATTCGCGCGGTTCAGCCTGAAGCGATCATCTTCGTTGAAAAAGGTTTCCGCAACCCCGGTCCCGAGTGGACACATGAAGACGCGGGAAACATCGTCTACGCGCCGCACTGGTACGACCCCATCACGCTCGCGCTGAAGTTCTTCACGCCGTGGTTCAACGTCAATCAACTCAACCGCAGACTCATCTTCGGTCCGTGGGCGATTCGGAAGTCGTTCGCGCGTCAACTGGCGCGCTTCAAAGAGCACGCCTCACAGCGGATGGGAAACGTGCCAACCCTCCTCGGCGAAACCGGCATCTCCTACGACCTCAACCATAAGCGCGCATTCCGTACCGGCGATTTCACCGCGCAGAGCAAAGCGTATGACCGTATCTTCCAAGCCATCGAAGCGAACCTGCTCAACGTCACCTTGTGGAACTACACCGCCGACAACACCAACGAACGCGGCGACCTGTGGAACGATGAAGACCTGTCCATTTTCAGCCGCGACCAGCAAACCAACCCGCACGAGGTCGACTCCGGCGGGCGGGCGCTGAAAGCCCTCCTGAGGCCGTATCCGCTCGCCACGGCGGGTGAACCGTTGCGGCTCTCCTTCGATATCCGCTCGAAAGAATTCATCTTCCGCTTCCGCCACGACCTCAACGTCACCGAACCGACGCTGATCTTTTTGCCGAACTATCAATATCCAACGGGTTGTCGGATTAAAGTTTCCGATGGGGAGTTTGAGTTGGATCGTTCTGATCAATTATTGAAATACTGGCACACAGCGGGGCAGAGCGAACATGATATTCACATCGGACCTCTATAACTTGCTCATCCGAGGGAGTGGCTATTCTGATGTTTAATGCCACAGAGATTTTGAGATCTTCTCTCTGCGGTCTCGGTGTTCTCTGTGGCTATGAAATTTTCATACACGGTTTTCGCCACTCCCCATCCAATTCACACGGAGCAAACCCCTCTTTCGATGATATAATGCGTCTACATCTGGAAACGACAGGCAAACACCAGTCCTTTTTTGAGGGCTGGTGTTTTTTCTTCCCCGATCAGAGTCAGGAGAATCAACATGGAATACGGAACAGGCGATTGGGTCGTGCATTGCACCCACGGCCTTGGTCAGGTATTGGGCATCGAAGAACGGACGATGAACAACGCGCAGGCAATGTATTACGTTGTGCAGGCGGCAGACCTCACCATCTGGGTGCCCATGGACAAGAACATCCAAAGTCGATTGCGCTCGCCGAGCAAAGCCGCCGAGTTCCGTGAGATCATTTCGACGCTCTCTGAACCCGCCGAGACCCTGCCCGACGATTACCGTGTACGCAACCAACAGTTGCAGGTCCGGCTAAAAGAGGGAACTGCAGAGTCGTGGTGCAAATTACTGCGCGATCTCACCGCCTATCGGCAGGGTCGTTCGTGGAGCGACCACGATCAGGTGTTGATCAAGAACGTCCGCAAGATACTCCTCGCAGAGTGGTGTTTCAGCCTTTCGATCACGGCAGAGCAGGCTGACATCGATCTGCGCCGCCTCCTAACTCCCGCGCTGACATAGCAAAGAATACGTCCGGTTTGATTACCTTACACTTTCAAAATCGGGACGCTGATGCACGCTGAAAACGCAGATTTTTCTTTTTATATCAGCGAAAATCAGCGTTTTCACCTACCCTTGCGGGCGGTGCAAGGGTCTGCGTCCCAAAAGCATTGTGGAAGGTAATCAGACGTCCGGTCCGGGCAACGCGTCGTACGCGATGGATGATGCGGTCGCCCTAGCCAGCCCCCCTAACCCCCAATCTACAACTGATACGATCCAGGAAGGTTCGCGCGCCAACATCGCGACCAACTTCCCGTTTGGAATCTGCCGCAGGTATAATTCACGCATACCGTATGACGTCGATCCCTCGATCCCTCGCGCCGTTCTTTCAGGAATACGATATCGCCAAACTCGTACCTGAAAATGACTCGCACACCATCATCGAGCGCGTCCTGCAATTTGGCAATCGCGCCGAGATCAAATGGTTGTTTACTGTGTATACCCAGAAGCAGATCGTTTCCTGGCTCGCTCGCTTCGGCGCGGAACGGCTCCCCCAACCACATCTCAACTTTTGGAACTTCGTCTTGGGCGTGGAACGCTGAAATGACCTTCCCCCTCAACCAAATCCTGCACGGCGACTGTATCGAAGTCCTCAAGACCCTCCATGCGAACTCGGTGGATGTGATCTTCGCTGACCCGCCGTACAACTTGCAACTCCGCAATGAGTTGTACCGCCCCAACCAAACAAAAGTGGACGCGGTGAACGATGGCTGGGATCAATTCGAGGATTTCAAAGCCTACGACGAATTCACGCATAACTGGCTGAGAGCCAGTCAACGCGTGCTGAAAGACACAGGTACCATCTGGGTCATCGGCACATATCACAACATCTATCGCGTCGGCGCGATCATGCAAGACTTGGGCTTCTGGATCCTGAACGACATCCTGTGGATCAAAAATAATCCCATGCCCAATTTTCGCGGGGTCCGCTTCACCAACGCGCACGAGACCCTCATCTGGGCGCAAAAGAAAAAAGGCGCGAAGTACACGTTCAATCATCAGTCCATGAAAAAATTGAACGACGATCTGCAGATGCGCTCCGATTGGTGGAACATTCCGCTCGTGACGGGCAAGCAACGCATCAAGTCCAACGGATTCAAAGCGCACTCGACCCAAAAACCCGAAGCCTTGCTCTATCGGATTCTGCTCGCCTCTTCGAACGTTGGGGATGTGATTCTCGATCCGTTCTTTGGCTCAGGGACGACTGGCGCGGCGGCGAAAAAACTCGGTCGCCACTGGATCGGGATCGAGCGCGATAAAAAATACATCCGCGTCGCGCAGAAACGCATCGACGCGGTCACCCCCTCCCCTGCCGAGGCTTTGACTCAACCCGAAAAACGGAAGCAGGCGCGCGTCCCGTTTGGGGCGTTGCTCGAAAACGGACTCTTGAACCCGGGCGAGTCGCTGTATTTTGCAGGCAACGGCAAGCGCGCGAAAATCCTATCCAACGGACACATCAAGTGCGGCGAGGTCACCGGCTCGATCCACGCCGTGGCGAAATCGCTGATGAACGGCGCGCCCGTCAACGGCTGGGACGTGTGGTTCTACAAAGATGAAAATGGGAATAAAATTGTGATTGATGAGTTGCGAAAGCGAATCTCCCTCTCCCTTTCAGGGAGAGGGTCGGGGTGAGGGTCCACATGCGCCGCGAACCACGCCACCGCATTCATCCTGCGATCCGTCAATTCGCGCGCGAGTTGCGTCAGCCACTCACTCCAGCCGAAGCGTCACTATGGCGGTTGTTGCGAAACAGAAATCTCGGCTTCAAATTCAGGCGTCAACACGAGATTCAAGTTTTCATCATTGATTTTTATTGCGCCGAAGTAAAACTGTGTATTGAAATTGACGGCGACTCGCATCTCACGAAAGAACAACGGGAATACGACGCGGCGCGAACAGAGCATCTTGAATCGCTTGGGCGAATAATGATTCGCTTTACAAACAGCGATGTTCGATTTAATATCAATGCAGTCGTGCAGGAAATTTTGGATCAGTGTACTGAATTGAAAGAACTCAAAGCAAAAGCAAAGCGGACTCTCCCCTCACCCTAACCCTCTCCCCGCTGGGGAGAGGGGATTCGGAGCAATTATGAACCTCACCCTCACCATCAACTCCCACAAACACGAGATCACGTGCGCGCCTTCGGAAACTTTGCTAGCCGTCGTGCGCAGGCTTGGCTATTACGGCGTCAAATTCGGCGATGAAGGTGGGCTTAGCGGCGCGGATACGGTTCTGCTCGATGGCATGCCCGTCAACGCGGGGTCCATGCTCGCCGCGCAAGCGGATGGACATAACATCGTCACGATTGAAGCGCTGGGTGAACATCCTGAACAAGGGTGGAAAAAAACGGACGGGTTGAATCCGCTTCAACAGGCGTTCGTCGAATCGGGCTCGATCCAATGCGGTTTTTGTACGCCCGCGCAAATCCTCGCGGCAAAGGCGTTGCTCGAAAAGAATCCGAATCCAAGTGAAGAGCAGGTTCGCGAGGCGATCAGCGGCGTGTTATGCCGATGCACGGGCTATCTCAAACCTGTGCAAGCGGTGTTGAAAGCCGCGGCGGTGATGCGCGGGGAACGTACACACGGAAACACGGACACAGGTACGCAAGGCGATGATTCACCTGTGTACTTGTCTACGTATTTACCGGTTACCGATGCAGGCGATTCTCCAACCCTTGTAAAAACCAATGTTATGCCGCGCGTGATCGTCACGCCTGAATCGCAAACGTGGCAAACGGTTGGTAAGCCTGAGAAAAAAGTGGACGCGGTCAAACTGGTGCAAGGCAAGCCTGCCTTCGCCGCGGATATGGACATGCGCGGCATGTTGTATGCGAAGGTTCTGCACTCGCCTCACTCGCACGCACGCATCAAAAAGATCGATACCAGCAAAGCCAAAGAACTCAAAGGCGTTGCCGCTGTGCTCACGTGGCAGGACATTCCGCGCGTGGTGTATTCGACGGCGGGGCAGTCCGACCCGATTCCCGGTCCGCTTGATACGTTTTCACTCGATCACAAAGTCCGTTTTGTCGGTGACCGCGTGGCGTTCGTCGCGGCGGAGAGTCCTGAAATTGCCGAGAAAGCATTGACGCTGATCGAAGTGGAATATGAAATTCTGGATTCCATCCTCGACTCGCGCGATGCGATGAACCCCACTGCGATTCGAATCCACGATGAGCCTGAATACGTCAATTTCGCGGACTCGAACCCTGAAAAGAATCTCGCCGCGCACATCCGCATCGACATCGGTGACGTGGAAAAAGGATTCAAGGAAGCGGATCACATCTTCGAAGCCGAATATGAAGTGCCGAAAGTGCAACAGGTTTCTATCGAACCGCACGTGTGCATCACGTATTGGGACGAGGATGATCGCTTAGTGATTCGCACTTCCACACAGGTGCCATTCCACGTGCGGAGAATGCTTGCTCCGGTGTTGAACCTGCCCGTGAAGCGCATCCGCGTGGTCAAGCCGCGCATCGGCGGCGGCTTCGGCGGCAAACAGGAAGTGCTGATGGAAGATGTCCCCGCGCACCTCACGATCGCAACGAAACGACCTGTCATCTACGAATACACGCGTGAAGAGGAATTCATCGCGGCGCGGTCACGCCACCCCATGCGAGTCAAAATGAAGACCGGTGTGAAGCGAGATGGAACGATCACCGCCAACGCGATGTACGCGCTATCCGACACTGGCGCGTACGGCTGTCACGCGCTGACTGTCACGGGCAACACAGGTCACAAGGCGATGGCGTTGTATGTTGGCGATGGCGAGTATCGGAAGAGTCCAAACATCCAGTTTTATGCGGACGTGGTGTACACGAACACGCCACCCGCTGGCGCGTTTCGCGGCTACGGCGTCCCGCAGGGATATTGGCCCGTCGAGCGTCACATGGAAAAGATCGCCCGCGCGCTGAACCTCGACCCGATAGACTTTCGTTTGAGGAATACGATTCGCCCCGGCGAATATCATCCGTTCTCCACAGCATGGAACGAAGGACGCGAGCCGCGCCCCGAGATCATTCAAACGGTCGGTTTGGAAACGTGCGTTGCACAAGGCAGAGCCGCTATCGCATGGGATGATAAATATGGAAATGAGGCATGGCGTGCAGGACAAATTGACAATTTGTCCTACAAACGCAAAGGGATTGGCATTGCCATGGTGATGCAAGGCACCGCGATTCCCTATCTCGACATGGGCGGCGCGTCCATCAAAATGAACGACGACGGCTCATTCAATCTGCTCGTCGGCGCTACAGATCTGGGCACAGGCTCGGATACCGTCCTCGCGCAAATGGCGGCGGAGGTGCTCGGCGTTCCCCTCGATGATATGATCTGCTATTCATCAGACACAGATTTCACCCCGTTCGACAAAGGCGCGTACGCGTCATCTACGACATATATTTCTGGTGCGGCGGCGGTGAAAGCCGCGAATATTGTTGCCGAAAGAATCAAAGTCCGCGCGGCGATGATGTTGAATGCGGGGGAGCAAGTAGACAATAAAACGAGTAAACAGGTATACAAGGCGGAGGAGATTCGACTTGAAAACCGAATGGCAATCGCCCCTGACGGAAAAAGTGTTTCGCTTGCTGACATTGCACTTGATTCGCTCCATAAAAACAATCAAGAGCAAATCATGGGAGTCGCGTCGTACGTTTCGCCGGTCTCTCCGCCTCCGTTCGCGGCGCAATTCGCCGAGGTGACGGTGGATACGGAAACCGGCGCGGTCACTGTGGACAAACTCGTCATGGCGGTTGATTCAGGCGTGATCGTGAATCCGCTCACTGCCTCGGGTCAGATCGAAGGCGGGATGACTCAAGCCCTCGGCTACGCCGTCTGCGAAGAGATGCGGTACGACGAAAAAGGAAACGCCATCGAACGCGACCTTGACCGCTATCACATCTTCCGCGCCGATGAGATGCCCGAACTCGAAACCATCTTCGTCGAGACCTTCGAGCCGAGTCACCCGTTCGGAGTCAAAGCCGTCGCTGAAATTCCAATGGACGGCGTCGCACCTGCCGTTGGGAACGCGATCCTCGATGCCATCGGCGTGAATGTGGATGAAATCCCTGCAACACCTGAAAGAGTATGGCAAGCAATCAAAGGAAAATGATTTCCCTGGTCTTGTGAGGGTACAATTACCTCATGGCAAATAAAATTTACGTCATCGGCCACGTCAACCCCGACACCGACTCGATCGCCTCGGCGATGGGCTACGCGTGGCTTCTGCGCGAACGCGACGGCGCGGAAGCCGTTGCGGCGCGCGCAGGCGCGTTGAATCCGCAATCGGCGTGGCTTCTCAAACAACTCAGACTCGACCCGCCCGTCCTACTCACCGACGCGTCGCCGCGTTTCGAATCGGTCATGCAACGATTCGACACCATCCGCCCGGATTCACAACTGGGTCTGGCATGGACTCTCGCCAGCAAGACCGGCGGCATCGCTCCCGTCGTTGACGAAGACGGCAAGCCGTATGGCTTGATCACGGGCTTGAGTCTCTTCAAATATTTCACCCAAACGCTGGGTCCGCAACCCGGCGATACCACGGTACGCGAGATGATGTCTGCAAAGTGCAGTGACGCGGCAGATACCAGCGTGGCGAAATATCCTTCGAACGGTCACATCCGCGATTTTCTCAACCGCATCCTGCGTGATGAAACCGATGATTATTGGGTCGTGGACGAGAACGGTTTGTATCTTGGCATTGCGCGCCAACGTGATATTCTGAATCCGCCGCGATTAAAGATTATTTTGGTCGATCACAACGAGCCGCGCCAGGCGATCGCCGCGCTCGAAGAAGCCGAACTGCTTGAAATTCTGGATCACCACCGCCTCGGCAACCCCCACACGCACACGCCGATTCGATTCACGGTGGATATCGTCGGCTCAACGTCCACTCTCGTTTCGGAGATGACCGCCGAAGCCGGACTTTCCATGCCGCCCAATTTAGCGGGTGCGCTTCTCGCGGGACTTTTATCTGATACGCTCATCCTGACCTCTCCCACCACCACGCCGCGCGACAAGACCGCGGCGGAGAGATTATCGCGCTGGGCATTCGTCGGCGGGAGTCCGCTCAAAGGCGAGACCATCGAATCGTTCGGCAAAGCCCTGCTCGCCGCCGGCGCGGGTCTCTCGAACCGCGACCCGAACGAGATCGTCAACACCGACATCAAGCAATACGAAGCCGGCGGATTCAAACTCGCTATCGCCCAAGCCGAAGTGACCGACCTCCTGCAACTCGCCGAACATCTCGCCCCGCTCACCAAAGCGCTGGATGGCCTCAAAGACAAACGCGGGCTCGACTTCGCCATGCTCCTCATCACCGACATCGTGCGCGGCACGAGCCGGCTTATCACCTCCTCCAAAGCGCCGCCTGTGCTTGACGACCTGCCCTATCCTCCGCTCGCAGATGGCACCCGCGACGCGCAAGGCGTGGTTTCAAGGAAGAAGCAGTTGCTGCCTGTTGTGTTAGGGTTGCTCGAGAGATAACATATGTTGGTACTACGGTAAAATAGAGTTATGGACAAGTTTTCCGATATCCGTACAAAGGCGTTGCCCCTGCTCAAGCCATACATCAGCCGCATGGCTGTTTTTGGTTCGACCGTTCGCGGTGAGGCGACAAGAAAAAGTGATATTGACTTGCTCATCAGGCTCAAACCTTCCAACTCACGCCCCAAGCTTGGATTGTTCAAGTTGATGGACATTGAAGAACGCTTGCGAAAAAAACTCGGACGCGAAGTGGATTTGGTCACCGAAGACAGCCTCAGCCCGTACATTCGTCCTTATGTGGATAAGGAAAAGGTCGTCATCTATGAAGAGAGATGATACTGTATACCTTCGCCACATCTTGGATGCGATACAACTGATCGAGAAATATACAAAAGGGATGTCTGAAAACCAATTCTTGTCCGACACAATGGCGCATGATGCAGTAGTCCGTCAAATAGAAATCATCGGCGAGGCGGCAAGAAATATCTCTGATAAATTTCGTGAACAACATTCGAATCTGCCTTGGGGAAAAATGATCGGCATACGAAACAAAATCATTCATGAATATTTCAACGTGAATTACGCAATTGTCTGGGATACCATAAAAGACGACCTGCCTTTTTTGAAAAAAGCCCTAAAGAAGATTCTTTGAATGAACTCAATTTATACCGCGCTCGCAGAATTGGCAAACACCAATGAATCCGCCGCGCTGTGTACGGTGACGAAAAGCGAAGGCTCTACGCCGCGCCATGTGGGTAGCAAAATGCTCGTCTACCCCGACGGTAAATTCATCGGCACGGTCGGCGGCGGGGAGTTGGAGAGCCGTGTTATTCATGCGGCGCTTGAATCGTTGAAAACAGGCAAGGCACAGAATCTATCGTACACGATGGCTGACCCCTCACGCGGCGACCCCGGCGTGTGCGGCGGAACTGTGGAGGTGTTTGTGGAACCGATTCTTCCCCCGGCAACGATCGTCGTCATCGGCGGCGGACACGTGGGCAAGGCAGTCGTCCATTTGGCGAAGTGGCTGGGATTCCGAGTCGCGGTCAACGATGATCGCGAGGAATTTTGTAACCCCGAATCCGTGCCGGGGGCGGATGCATACTATCCCGTCTCGATGGCGGAGTTGGCGAATCAATTCAAAATTACGCGCCAAACTTTCCTAGTGGTAACCAGCCGCGGCTCCGGAGTCGACGCGGCGGGTCTGCCTCCGCTTCTCGAGTCGGACGCGGCTTACATCGGCGTCATCGGTTCCAAACGAAGATGGCTCACAACCGTCAAAACCTTGAAGGAAAAAGGCGTGTCCGATGAATTGATCGCGCGCGTCCATTCGCCGATGGGCATCGAGCTCAACGCCGAAACGCCGGAGGAGATCGCGGTCAGCATCATGGCGGAGATCCTGATGCTGCGCGATAAGGGGACTGGCAAGATGATGAATGATTGAGTTTGAGACCTCACAGGTTTTTGAAACCTGTGAGGTCTACTTTCGTAGAATGGACTATAATCGAAACAACGTTCTTCAAAAGGAGAGAAACATGGCTAGAATTTTTGACGTAATCGAATACCCGAGCGAGATGAGGGACGAGATCGTCCATCGCTTCCCGGAGACGGGCATCGGCGATTATCGCATCGGTTCGCAAGTGATCGTGCGCGAGTCGCAGGCGGCGGTGTTCTTCCGCGACGGCAACGCGTTGGATGTCTTCAAGGCGGGTCGGCACACCATTGCCACCGCGAACATCCCGAAAGTGATCGACTTCATCGGCAAGGCGTTCAACGACCGCACTCCCTTCCCCGCGGAAGTGTATTTCGTTTCGCTCAAGGAATTCGCGAACGAGAAATGGGGCACCCCGCAACCGATCATCGTGCGCAACCCCGGCATGGGACTGGGCGTGGCGTTATTGCAGGGCTTTGGAACATACTCGTTCCAGGTGAAAGACCCGCAACAATTCGTCACGCAGATCGTCGGCGCGCAAGGCGCGTATCGAACCTCCGACATTGAAGAACGATTGAAAACCATTTTGCTCTCCAAGTTACAGGATGTACTTGGCGAAACCACCGCGGCAAAAAGCGTGGTTGACCTCATCGGTCTGACAGAAGAAATCGGCGCAGGGGTACGCGCAAAAGCACAGGATGATTTTGAAGCGCTGGGACTTGCACTTAAGAGTTTCTACGTGGGCAACCTCAAACCCTCGAGCAAGTCGGCGCAGGAGTTGCGAGACATGGGCATGCTCGATATGGCAACCTACACCCAATTGCAAGCCGCAGACGCGATGCGCGATGCCGCGCAAAACGAAGGCGGCGGCGCGGGTCTCACTGCCGGTATCGGCGCGGGCATGGGCATCGGCAATTTGATGGGACAGGCGCTGCAAGGCGGCTTCCAAAGCGGAGCGCCCGGCGGCGGTGGCGGGAAGATGCCCGATGTGATGACCCCGGCAGAAGCCGCGCAGTTCATGAAGGTCACCGAAGCGGATATCCTCGAAGCGATCAAAGATAAGAGCCTGAAAGCCAAGAAGGTCGGCAAGGCGTATCGCATCAGCAAAGAGAATCTCGAAGCGTTTATGAGCAGTGTGTAACACGTACTACGTACTGCGTGCTTCGTACTGCGTAATTTGTTATTGACAAAAAAGACTCTCCATGGCGGAGAGTCTTTTTGCGTAATACGCAATATTTCTATTCCAAATCACTCAACACATCTGAAATCGAATTCAACACATCACTCGCCATCACTGCTCCAGTCGTGCCGAGATCGTCCGCGGCATAGAGACCGGCTTGCGCGTGAATCCATGCGCCGGCGACTGCCGCGTCATACGCGTCGAGTCCCTGCGCGCGCAAACCGACGACGAGTCCGGCTAGCACATCGCCAGTCCCAGCGCGCGCCAATGCGGGGGATGCAACCGGAATGACCGTTGTCCGTCCATCGGGCGACGCGATCACGGTGAACGCGCCTTTCAAGACAACGACATGTCCCCATGCCTTGGCAAACCTGCTCGCAATGGCTTGCCGATCCTCTTGAATTTCCACTTTCGATAACCCGGTCAACGCGGACATCTCGCCGGGGTGCGGCGTGAGAATCGCAGGCGCGGGCAACTTTGTGTGCCAGTCTTTGATCTGCGCGAGCAGGCGCAAGCCGTCGGCGTCGACAATCATGGGAGGCAAAGTGTTTTTCTCTTCTTTTGAATCACTTTCTTCATGTACAAAACCGATCGTGGGTTTTTTAGGAGTCGCTTTTCCAGTCAGCAGATTCTCGACGAACTCTTTGGTAGTGTTTTCGATCCCAAAACCGGGACCGATCAACAGCGCCGAAGCGCGCTCGAAATTTTTCGCCAACACTTCCGCCGCGCTGGATGAGATCACGCCGGTGGAATGCGGGAGCAAGACCCACGTCGCTTCGGGAATCTGACCCGCGACTGCCGCGTGAATGGACGCGGGAATCGCCAGTTGGACGAGTCCCGCGCCGGCGCGATACGCCGCCTCTCCCGCAAGGATGACTGCCCCGGTGTAGTTGACGGATCCCGCCGCGATGAGGGCGGTGCCAAACGTCCCTTTGTGTGAATCGAGCGGACGCTCTGGCAGAAGCGCAGAGATGGAATCTTCATCCGCTACTTCGGTTTGCAGATCCTTTAGAGAAGTTAATTCTCCGGACAAACCGATATCCACCGCTTTTAGCTCGCCGACATACTCGAACGCCGGCAGTTTCAACAATCCCTGCTTGACCGCCGCCATCGTGACAGTGAGGTCCGCGTGGATGGTTTCGTCTGCAGCTTCGCCCGTATCGCAATCCACGCCGGAGGGACAGTCCACCGCGACCACCAGCGGCGACTCGTCGAGAGTGTCCAACAAGTCGTTGACTTCGGATAGCAGGTCGGCAACATCTATTTTCAACGGTAATTTGATTCCGGTGCCGAGGATTCCATCGAGCAGAACATCGGCAGTTTCGAGCGATGAGGAAAGATGAAAGAGGGAATCGTCCTTGTCAGAGGAAATGAGATGCCCGCCTGCATCAACGAATTTCTTGACAAAATCATCCTTCTTGCGCCTCACGAGGAACGCACTCGCCTTCCAGCCTTGCTCGATCAGCGCAGTCAACGCGACGAGTGTATCGCCGCCGTTGTTGCCGGGACCGACCAAACCGACGATTTCAAGTTGATCTTCGTCAACGAATAAATCGGCAACGATTTCCGCCAACCCCTGACCGGCGTTTCGCATCATTTGGTCATACGTCAAGCCGTTTGCGTCGGCTTCCTTTTCTATGGCTTGCATTTGTGAGACGGTTACAAGTTTCATTATTTTCTCCGAGTGATGGGCAAATTGTACTGCAAAGGAAATTTGAAACCTGTGGTTAATCCCCTCGCTCTAATAAAAATCAAATCACTCCCACAAATCCATCGCGACCTCTTCCATCCCCAACTCCTTCAGTTTTTCGCGTGTCGGCTTGCCGGTTGACTCATCCCACCCGCGAGCTTCGTAATAGGCATACAGCATTCCCTGGATATCTGGGACGAAACCTTCCGAACCGCCATCGGGGAACGGGTTCAGCAAGGCTTTGGGGAGTTTATCGTTTTGAGCGGTCAACCCCATGCGGTTGTTGATCGCCCGTTTGAGATTCCATGACCGCTCGCCGAATTTCATCATATCGTCCACGGTCCAATCCAAGCCGCAGGCGGCGTTGATGAGCTCGACTTTTTCGCGCGGCTCGACGTTGGCAAAGATACACATGACGATGGCGTTATCCACCGTGCGCCAATCTTGATGGCGTGCCACGTTGGCGGCTTTCTCAGCTTGTGCGTGGCGCGGAAAGAACTCGATCCCCAATTCCTCTTGCGAGTGTCCCCAATCTACGAAGAAATAATCGGACTGGTTATGACATGCCCCGCGCGGACTAGTCGCGTACGATAACGCCATGCCCGATACCCCGCGCGGATCGTGATACGCGACTTCGAGTCCGTTCACTTGCACGGCTTCCTCCTCCACGCCGAAGTGTGATGCAAACCGTTTTGAACCAAGGGCAAGCAAGTCGCCGATCCCTTCGCGTGCACCGATCATGCGGACGAGATGCTCGATGGCATCCACATCGCCCCATTTCAACTCGATACCACCGGTATCTTCTTTTGTGATAATTCCCTTTTCATACAAATGAAACGCCAAGCCGATCGTGTTGCTGGCGCTGATCGTGTCCATGCCATAGCGGTCGCACAACTCGCCCAAGTCCACGATGGATTCAAGATTGTCATTAAGCAGGTTCGCGCCGAAGCCGACCATCGTCTCATGTTCGGGACCTTTCCGCTTCGCCGCATCTTTCGGCAACTTCACCACGCGCCCGCAGGCGATCACACATCCCTGGCAGGCGCTTTGGCCGACCAAGATAGTTTCGGTCATTTTCGCGCCGGAGACGCTATCCACTGCTGGGAACGATCCGCTCGTGTAGTATTTCGCAGGCATCGCGCCGAGGTATTCGGCGTAATTTGCCGCGCCGCTCGTACCGACGTCTCTTAATACCCTGGCTTCGTTATCTTCTTTCAATTTTCGATTCGACGCGGAACGCAATGCCTTGTAGCGAGCCAGATCGAACACGGGAATTTCGTTCGTGCCGCGCACTGCAATGGCTTTGAGATTCTTCGAGCCCATCACCGCCCCCAACCCGGTCCGTCCTGCCATTCGTCCATGATCGCACATGATCGATGCGAACAGGACATGTTTTTCACCCGCAGAACCGATCACACAGACGCGTGCTGATTTTTCTCCGACTTCTTCCTTGACCGTGTCTTGTGTGTAATATGTGTTCATCCCCCATAGTTGCGCCGCATTTCGGATTTCGACTTGATTCTGTCTTATCCAAAGGTAGACCGGCGTTTCAGCCTTTCCGGTGATCCATAAACCATCGTAACCCGCCGCGCGGAGTTCGGGTCCCCAGTGCCCGCCGATGTTCGATTCCGCCCACAACCCGGTGGCGGGACTCTTCCCACAGACGACAAAGCGTCCTGTGGTTGGGCCAGATGTCCCCGTCATTGGACCCGTCATAAAGAGGAGAGGCGCTTCCGCTGACAGCGCGTCCAATTCACGAGTCAACGTCGAATACAAAGCACGAGCGGCGAGTGATGCGCCGCCTAGAAATTTCGCTTCCCAATCTTTTGGAATTTTGTATTCTTCAGTTTCGCCGGTGGTGAGATCGATTTTGAGGATGGGTTGCATATTATTCATGTGTCATTGCGAGGGCAGAGTCTTTCTGCCCGAAGCAATCTCGCGGTACCTTCAAACAAACGATTGCTTGATTGCAACCGCGAGATTGCTTCGTCGGCTTCGTCACCTCGAAATGACATTCAGAGAATTTCCGTCGTCACTTCCTGCGCCACACGGACGAAATCCAGCACGGTGGGTACGTTGCGCATCATGTATCCCAAACTGCCGTTCACTTTAAGTTTGGAGGTCATCATGGCGGTCATGGGGTTCAACGCTCCGGAAAGGATCGCGGTGATGTTCTTGTAATTTGCAGTGAGAAGGAAGGTGGGTTTTGGATGAGATTCCGGCGCAGGGTTGTATTCAACTTTCCGGCAGGCGCCGTGCCACAGGTCGAGATAGAACGTCAACCGTTCTTTGAGGTTGCCTTCCGGTTCGATGAAGAAAAGCAAGTCACCCTCCCAGTTGCGCGCTATATCCCGGTAGCGCTCATCGGAATTTAGTTTTGCTTCCAACGCCTTCAGCCATTCTTCGCTCGGAAAGATCGCGGGCATACCTGCCTCCAAGGTTGATGACAGCAATTGTACCATTTGAAAATACAGCCTCGCGCCACTTGCCGAATTGCAAAAAATGGTCTATCCTTGAGCGAACGAGATGAACGGTTCATCTCAAATCCATTCCATACTCTCTTGGAGGAGATCATGAAGAACCTTTACAAAGTGCTCGTCATGGGGATCGTCGCCGCCCTCGTGCTGACCGCATGTGGCGGAGGCGGCGCACAAGCGGATGATTTGCTGGGCGCGATCCAGGCGCGTGGCTACATCCTCGTTTCGACCGACCCGAACTACGCGCCTCAATCATTCTTGAACACCGAAGGCTCTCGCCCCGATGACACCAAATGCCCATCGGATGCATTAACTACCGCCGAAATGCAGGGCTTTGATGTGGATGTCGCCATTGCCATCGGTGACGGGCTCGGTGTGGAAACATGCTTCGCCACCCCTTCATGGGATACGATCACCGCCGGTTCCTGGGCTGACAAATGGGATATCAGCGTCGGCTCCATGACGATCACCACGACTCGGCAGGAGATCCTCGACTTCAGCGTGCCGTACTACTACACCCCGGCTGTTGTTGCAGTGCGAGCGGATGCAGGTTTTTCATCCCTCGCCGATCTCGAAGGACAGGCTCTGTGCGCCGGAACGTCCACCACCTACGAGTCGTGGCTCAATCAGGATATGGCTGGCTTGGGCTTGCCGGAATCCTCGGTTTACGCAGAAGCCCCAAATGTCACCGTTGTTCCACTTGAAACCGATCAGGAATGCGCCCAATCGATAGCCGCTGGACGCGAGGATTTCGTCGGTTACGTAACTTCCGAGACCGTGGTCGACGCGAACATCTCTGAAGGTTTCCCGGTCGTCAAGCTTGGCTCTCCGGTGTTCTCGGAAGACTTGGCTGCTGCGTTGGATAAATCATCCAGCCTGCCCACGGATACTCTGCTTGCAGAGGTAAACCGCATCTTCACCCAAATGCACGATGACGGCACCCTCTCGGACCTATCGCTCAAGTGGTTCGAAATGGACCTGACACAGGCTCCCAACTAATTACACTGCTTTCAAAGGGAAGCGGCATTCATGCCGCTTCCCTTTCGTTTTCAGATGTCAGGTTCATGTCAAACCGCAACCCGCCTGAGCGGTTGAAGTATCATTCCAACCAGAACACCTGATGGACAGCACAACAACACCGAAAAAATCGCAAGCCGACCTTTTGGTCGAGGCTCAACAAAGGAAGCAGAGCCAGTTCCGCATGGGCGTTGGAGCCACGTGGGGAGTTCTACTTCTCATCCTTATTTTCCTTTTTAGCGGGAATAGCATCTTGGGTTTCGAGACGATCCAGCTCGATACCGAATTCATGCGGGACAATTTCTCGTTCATCGGCTCGGGTTTGGGCGAAACACTTCTTGTTTCAGTCCTTTCGATCTCGCTGGCGATGGTGCTTGCCCTGCTCGCCGCTCTCGGGCGGCTCTCCACATTTCCACCGATCTTTGCCATCAGCACTTTTTACGTTTCCTTGATTCGCGGAACGCCGCTTTACCTTCAGATTTTTTTCTTCTTCCTTGCACTCCCCCAATTGGGAATCGTTCTTAGCGGAATTTTCGCCGGCGTGCTCGCGCTCGGACTGAATTACGGCGCGTACATGAGCGAGACCTTCCGCGCCGCCCTTTCCTCGGTCGGCAAAGGACAACGCGAAGCCGCCGCTGCGCTCGGTATGACGCCACTGCAAACCATGGGTCGGATCGTCCTACCGCAGGCGATGCGCTTCGCCATCCCGCCGATGGGCAACGATTTTATCTCGATGACGAAAGACTCGGCACTTGTGGCTGCGACCGGTTTCGTCCATGAAGTGATGTGGCGCGCCACGCGCGTCGGACGCGCGCAATTCAACAACCTCGAAGCGCTGCTGATGGCGGCCGTTTTTTATTGGGTAATGACCCTCATCCTCACCTTCTTCCAGTCGCGTCTTGAAGCCCGCCTTGCTCGAGGGGATCGCTAACATGGCGCCGATCGTACGAGTCTCCAACCTCGATAAATATTTCGGGCGGCTTCATGTGCTGAAAAACATCGGGCTGGATGTCCAATCGCGTGAGGTAGTCTGCCTGATCGGCAGAAGCGGCTCCGGCAAAAGCACTCTGCTCCGTTGCATCAACTTTCTCGAAGAGCCATCCGATGGAAGCATCGAAGTGGATGGAATTGTCGTCCACAGCCACGGGCGCGGCAAAGAACATCGCCAACTCGTCCATGATGTGCGGCTCAAAACCGGTATGGTGTTCCAAGAGTTCAACCTCTTCCCGCACATGACCGTGCTGGAGAACGTCATCGAAGCGCCGGTCACTGTCAAAGGGATGGATCGCGCGGAAGCCATTGCGCTCGCTGAGGAAAATCTCGATAGCGTTGGCATGTTGTTCAAAAAAGACGAATATCCAATGCGGCTTTCCGGTGGGCAGAAACAACGCGTTGCCATCGCCCGCGCCCTCACCATGCAACCCAAAGTGATGCTGTTCGACGAACCCACGTCTGCGCTCGACCCCGAACTTATCGGCGAAGTGTTGAACGTGATGAAGAAGGTCGCCAAAGACGGCATGACCATGCTCGTCGTCACACACGAAATGGGTTTTGCCCGCGAAGTGGCAGACCGCGTGCTCGTGATGGCGGACGGCGAGATCATCGAAGACGCGAAACCGTCTGCATTGTTCAGCAAACCCAAAGATCCGCGCACCAAGGCATTGATCGAACGATATCGCACCGGGGGAAGATAATTTGCTCCTCGCTGTTACTCGCGATGTCAGTCCGCGCTTCAACGAGTGCGAGATCACGCACATCGATCGCTCCCCGATTGACATAAAAACTGCCCAAGCTCAACATCACGGATATGTACTGGCGCTCAAAGAACTTGGATGCGCCGTTCTGGAATTACCGGCAGAAGCGGACCTGCCCGATTCGGTCTTTGTCGAAGATACGGCGGTCATCCTCCCCGAAGTGGCGCTTCTCACCCGACCTGGGGCTGATTCGCGCAAACCTGAGACCGAGTCCATCGCCCGCGCGCTTGCCCCCTACCGCGAAATCGTCCACGTTGAATCACCCGCCACTGTGGATGGAGGCGATGTGCTCGTCGTCGGGAAAAAGATTTTCGTTGGGATGTCAACAAGGAGCAATCCAGAATCAGTAAAGCAGATGAACCAACTGCTTGGAAGATTTGGGTATGAAATTCAGGGTGTGGAAGTTCATGATGTACTGCATCTCAAATCCGCAATCACACGCGTGGACGATGAAACCCTGCTGATCAACCGTAAGTGGTTGGATGTTGAAAATTTTGAGGGCTACAGGTTGATCGACATCGATCCATCGGAAGCGTTTGCCGCGAATTGCCTGCCGGTCAACGGTGCGATCATCTACCCGACAGCATTTCCAAACACCGCCGCAAAACTCGAATCGCTTGGATATAGGATCAAACCTGTGGTTTTGGATGAGTTGGCGAAAGCCGAAGGCGCGGTCACGTGTTGCAGTTTGATCGTCGCGTGAAGGATTCGTACATCCAGTTCCGTTCATTCCGCAGTTAGCTATTGTTCATTCCGCAGTTAACTTTTGTTCATCCTGCATTTGACTCTTGTTCATCCAGCAGTTGAACTGCTGGATGAACTCTCCGCCCCCAAATAAAAAATCCCCGAACCTTCGGGGATTTTCTCTAAGTGGTGCGCTGGAGAGGACTTGAACCTCCACGTCTTGCGACACATGGCCCTCAACCATGCCTGTCTGCCAATTCCAGCACCAGCGCAAAGCACGGCGTATTATAATCGGCTTACTTTGCTTGTCAAGCAATAATCCATTTTGGAGAAAAATCATGACGCGAATAGCAGTGGATGCAATGGGAAGCGATAACTACCCCACACCGGATGTGGAAGGCGCGATCGCGGCGGCACGCGAATATAGTGTGGAGATCATATTGACCGGCGACGCTTCAAAGATTCAACCCTTGCTTGATTCGGCAAACGCGGCGACTCTACCCATTCGCGTCGTCCATGCACCCGAGATGCTGACGATGCACGACAAAGGCGAAGACCTTGTGATGAAGGCGCGTCACAAAGAAGCGCAGAACTCGATGGCGGTTGGATACGACCTAGTCAAAAACGGCGAAGCGGACGCGTTCGTGACGGCGGGAAACACCGGCGCGGCGATGGTCACCGCGTTATTTCGGCTGGGTAGAATCAGAGGAGTGGATCGCCCCGCGTTGGCGCCTCCCTTCCCCACCGCAAACGGACACGTCATTATCCTCGATATTGGCGCGAACCCCGACTGCAAACCGGAGAATCTCTTGCAATTTGGAATCATGGGCAGTGTGTACGCGGAACGTGTGCGCGGCGTGAAGAACCCGCGCGTGGGACTCATCTCGAACGGCGAAGAAGCAGGCAAGGGAAGTGAACTCGTCAAAGCGGCATATCCATTGCTGGAAAGCGCCAACCTGAATTTCATCGGGAACGTGGAAGGCAAGGAAGTGTTCGGCGGCCACGCGGACGTGGCAGTGACCGATGGATTCACCGGCAATGTGTTATTGAAATCGACCGAAGCGGTAGCCAAATTACTCATCGACAAGATTCGCGAATCGATCAAAGGCGGCGGTCCGCTGGCGATGGTGGGCGGCGCGCTGATACGACCCGCGATGGGCAAAGTCCGCAAGTTGCTCGACCCCTCCGAAGAAGGCGCGGCTCCCCTACTCGGCGTGAACGGGTTGGTGTTTATCGGGCATGGACGGTCGGATGCCATCGCCATCAAAAATGCGATCCGCGTGGCGAAGGAAGCGGCTGAGTCAAAAGTGCTGGACGCGATGAAGAGCGCGATTGAAGAGAGTTTGAAAAAATAAATCTCACCGCGAAACATACGAAGGAAACCATATTTTCTTTGCGCACTATGCGGTTAACAAGGCTTCCATGAAAATCATTAAAAACGAAAAACTAATCAAGCGAAACGGAAGAATCGGCGGTTGGGTCTTAGCTCTTGCTGTAATCATTCTACTTGGCGGGTTCTATGTAAATATAAACAATGTGTCGAGTGACAATCTCCGATCCTTCTATTTGATACTCGCCTCCTTCATTATTGGATTCATCCTTGTTCAGGTCGGCTTGTTCTTGGTGAACCGATATGGTGGATACCCGCGCGTCGATGAAAAGTTCGATGCAGCGCTCAAAGGCTTGCCCGGCGAATTCGCGATCTATCACTACATCGCGCCGGCGTCGCATCTGCTGGTCGGTCCGGCGGGAGTTTGGGTCTTGCTGGCATATCGCCAACGCGGCTTAGTGAGATACGACCGGAATCGCTGGCGCGTCAGCGGCGGCGGGTTTTTGCAGGCGTATATGAGCATCTTCGGGCAGGAAGGAATCGGGCGTCCCGATCTCGAAGCGGAGAACGAAATCCGCGCGGTCACAAAACTATTGACGAAATATTTCGAAGAGCACGAAATTCCTGAAGTGAATGCCGCGCTGGTCTTTACCAACGAAAACATCGTGATCCAAACCGAGGACGCTCCCTTGCCAGCAATCAAGTTAAAGCAACTCAAGGATTTCATGCGCCAGAAGGCGAAACAAGTGAAACTGCCGCCAAGCCTCACCGACAAGATCAAATCAGCCATCGAGCAATGACGCGGTCAACAAATAGTGAACGTAAAAAAGGGGTGATACATGAACTCGTTGCGATTCTAATTTCTTTTCTCGGCGCGCTCATGGCGTTGTATCCGAGCAATCCGCACAACATGTCCCTGCCCTCGCGCGATTCAGGCGTGTTTCTCTACGTCGGTTGGAGGTGGCTGAATGGCGACATCCCGTACAAAGATGTTTGGGATCACAAACCCCCGCTCATTTATGTGGTAGACGCACTCGGTCTGACATTCACACCCGATTCACTGTGGGGCGTTTGGATTCTGCAATTCATCCTTCTATTTTTCACGATCTTCATCATCTACAAACTTTGCGCGAATGAATTTGGCATCCTCGCGGCAATGACCGGCGTTGTTATCCTGACTTCGGGTGTAGTCACACTCCTCGAGCAGGGAAATGTGACGGAGGAATACGCGCTGGTCTTCCAAGCGTTGTGCCTTCTTCTCTTCATGCGCGCACATCGGATGGATTTTCCGCTTCGCGCCACCTTTTGGCTGGGACTCACGGCGGGACTTGCCTTCAACTTCAAGCAGACCACCCTCGGCGTTTGGATCGCCTTCGTGCTGATCCTCGCCTTCATTCGCCTCCGCCAACGGACATTTCCATGGCGGGACGGTTTGACATTTCTTACAGGGTTCCTCCTTCCGACGATAGTCATCGTAATTTACTTTGCAAGCCAAAACGCGTTGAACGATTTCTGGGAGCAAGCTTATCTCTACAACTTCATCTACATCAACAAACGCGAAGGGATTCGAAGTCTCATTCCCGTCTTCACAAAAGGGTTCCTGTTGCTGGCGAACGGAGACATTCTTTAT
>CAZQES010000003.1:39356-56345 GCA_964591425.1 uncultured Anaerolinea sp. | reverse complement strand
CCGATAGGTGTTAAGCGAAGCGGTGACTCGATCGGCAGTGCTCATGACGATTAATGTCTTCGACGCCTCTTCTTCCGATTTTCATCCTTGTTCATGGGTTGCAATTCAACAGGCGCATCCGAAGTTTCTACGGGTGTGATCTCGACCGGTCTCGGCTGGTAGGCAAACACCCGGCTGATCACCAGTCCGCGAATAGCTTCCACCAGTTGCGCGAACATTTCGGAGGCGCGTGACTTGTATTGTACCAGCGGGTCGCGTTGAGCGTAAGCCTCCAAGCCGATGGAGACCCGCAAGGCTTCGATGCGCGTCAGATAATCCACCCACAATTCGGTGGTGGCGCCCAACAGCAACTGCCGATGGACTTCGTTCAACACATACCTGCCGATGGATTCGATCAACGCCTCCCGATCCGACTCAGGGAGGGTTGATACGGCTTCGTTGAGTCGTTCCTCGCCGAAAGCGATTCTCGCGGGGACGCCGAAATCTGCCAATTGTTGCGCGTTGGCGGAAAGACGGTTGAACTCGCGCTGGCCCCACGCCGCGCGCAATGCCTCTTCCGCTTCTTCGAGATGACTCAACACATCGTCGGTGATCTGTTCCGCCTCGTGCCCTTCGAGCAGTTGCGCGATGAGGAACACGTAACTAAACCGCGAGAAGACCTGCTTCACCTGCCGGTGAGTCTTTTGGTCGAAGCCGGTGCGCGCGCCTTGCGATAGCGAGAGGAGTAATTGAAGTTTCGACGTTTCATTTACTTCAGCAGGCATCAAATTGTTGATGTCGCGCGCGATCTGTCCGTTTTCGCCAGCCAGCCGTTCGCGTTTATTCGCCAGCGCGGACTCGGCGGCTTCGAGGATCTGGTCTGCCGCATCGTCCCAATTCGAGATTTGGAACTTTTCTCCCAGCGATTCGCCGATGCGGTTGCTCACCGCGGCTATGATGCGCGCCGCGGCGTTGGCGGTCAATTGCCCGGCGATCATGGCTTTGACATCGTCTTTCAAGTCTGCGGGGTCTTCGCCCAACACACGGAGTTGCTCGTTGTTGAGTCGCAGTTGCATTCCGGTGAGGCTGTTGAGTTCTTCCACGATCTTTTGCGGGCGGGGCGAGTCTTCGCGGTCGCGCAAGCCTTCGAAGAACGCATCCACTGAATCGTCGCGTGAGGAGAGTTGAGACTGAAGACTTTCCTCGTTGCGGTCGATCAGCGCTTCGATAGCGCGCAAATGGTGTGTGTTCTCCGCTTCGATGGCGCGGGAGATGAGGTCTAAGATCGAAGTTCGGAGGTCTTCTGAGGCGGCGATTTCCTTGAGGAGCAGAGACAAGCCGAAACTGGGGAAGAGGCGTTCTCCCGTCATGAACGGAGGCTGTACTTGTTCGAGCCACGCGATCAACTTCCACGGTCCCTCTTCGTCCGCCAATCCTGTTTCGACGCGTTGTTTGACTTCGGTCTCGAGGAGCGTGTTGATGTCTTCGCTCAAATCTTCCTTGACGAAGATGCGGTCGCGCTGACCGTAGATCTGCGCGCGTTGGTTGTTGAGCACGTCGTCGTATTCGAGCAGGTGTTTGCGCACGTCGAAGTTCGCTCCCTCGCTCCGGTGCTGTGCCTGCTCGATCACCCGGCTGACCACGCCCGCCTCGAGCGGGAGCGATTCATCCACGCGCATGCGATCCATGAGACTGCTCACCTGCGAGCCGCCCTGAATGCGCATGAGGTCGTCTTCGAGCGAGAGATAAAAGCGCGAAGAGCCGGGGTCGCCTTGCCGCGCAGCGCGCCCGCGCAACTGATTGTCGATTCGGCGCGCGTCGTGGCGCTCCGAGCCGATGACATGCAAGCCGCCAAGTTCCTTCACGCGTTCCATGTCTTCGAAATATTGCAGGAAGAGTTTGATCTCCGCTTCGTAGATTCCGAAGTTCGAGGGATCGACGTTTTGCAGAGCCACGCGGCGTTCTTCGAGCGACATATCGAATGGATTCTCATGACCCGCTTTTCGCAATACGCGGTTGACCGCGCTGATGACCTCCTCGGCGATCTCGCCGCCGAGTTTGATATCCACGCCTCTGCCTGCCATGTTGGTGGCGATGGTGACCGCGCCGAACGCGCCCGCGCCGGCGATGATCTGCGATTCTTCGGTATGTTTGCGCGCGTTGAGCACCTGATGCGGAACGCCGCCCTGTAGCACCGACTTCAGTCGGTTTGTGCTTGAAGAATCCAATCGAAGGATCTCAAGCACGATATTGAGGTTATTCGGGTCTTCGGGGTTGATGTTCGTCACGCCGAACGGCTGGACGAATTTTCGCAAAACATCCGGCGAGACCTTTTCGAGCGGCTCGTTGAATTGCTGGAGTTCAGGGATGAGACGCCCATCTTCTTCGCGGTTGTTCGACTCCATCCAGGCGCGCCGCACGAGGGCGATCTGCATCAACCGTCGGACGGATTCTGCCTTCAATCGCTGTGAGAGCCGTTCCGATGCCTCCACCGAAGTTGTGCCGGCAAGGATGGGACGTCCGCGCACATGTTCGCGCACGATCTCTGACACCATCGCGCGCAGTTTTGCCTCGATGGTTTTGTAGATGACGTCGGGATAATCTTTTCGGCGATAAAAGAGGGGTGCAGGTTCTCCCTCACCCTGCCCTCTTCCGGCGGGAGAGGGTGATTCGCGCCGCGCAAAATAGGAAAACGCGTAGCCGTCCTCATCTTTTGCTTTGATCTCGATCAGCGGCGCATCGTTGCCGAACGCCTGATATTCAAGGTTGGGTGGGATTGGGCTGACTTCGAGGTTATAAATCTTGCTGAACTCCTCGGCCTCGGTGAGGGCAGTGCCGGTCATACCTGCGAGTTTCTTGTACATGCGGAAATAATTTTGCAATGTAACCGTGGCGTAGGTCACGTTTTCGGGCTCGACCTTCACACCCTCTTTGGCTTCCACTGCCTGATGCAACCCGTCGGACCAGCGCCGCCCCGGCATCAACCGCCCGGTGAACTCGTCCACGATAACAACCTTGCCTGCCTGCACGAGATAATCTTTATTTCGGTGAAAGAGGAATTGCGCGCGCATGGCTTGTTCGAGGTACCCGCGTATGCGCGCCTGTTCGGGCGTCACATCTTCGGGTCGGTCAGGGTCGAGCAACGATTGACCCATGATCTGCTCGACGTGCGCCAAGCCCGTTTCCGTCAATGAAGCGTTCCGGTCTTTCTCGTTGAGTTCGTAATCTTCGGGCTTCAGTTGCTTTACTACTTGCGACATTTTTCCATACCATTCCAAATTCCCCGAGGCGGGACCCGAAATGATGAGCGGCGTGCGCGCTTCGTCGATCAACACATTGTCCACTTCATCCACGATAGCGTAGTGATGACCGCGCTGTACGCGGTCGCTCAAGCGCATGGTCATGTTGTCGCGCAGATAGTCAAAACCAAACTCCGAGTTGGTTCCGTAGGTGATGTCTGCTTCGTATGCCAGGCGACGATCCACCATGCGCAAGTGATGTTGATCCTCGTGCGGTGATTCGCGTTCCAAGTCCACGAGAAACGCTTTTTTTCCATTTTCGGTCGCCGCCGCCATTTGCAAAACGCCGACGGTCAGACCCAGCAAGTTGTAGATCGGCGCCATCCAACGCGCATCGCGTCGCGCAAGATAATCGTTTACCGTGATGAGGTGCACGCCTTTTCCAAGCAACGCATTGAGATAGATCGGCAGTGTAGCGACGAGTGTCTTGCCTTCGCCGGTGCGCATTTCAGCGATCGAACCTTTGTGAAGCGCAATGCCGCCGATCAACTGCACATCATAGTGACGCAAGCCGATGGTCCGCTTGGAGGCTTCGCGCACGGCGGCAAATGCCTCCGGCAGGATATCGTCCAGCGCATCCTGCCCAGCCTGAAATTGCTCGCGCTCCTCCAAGCCTTCCACATTCCCGATGAGGCGGGGGATGCGACTCTTGAATTCATCGGTCTTGGCGCGCAACGCGTCGTCGCTCAAGGATTCAAATTCAGATTCAAGTTCATTGATCTGTTCGGCGATTCCCCCATATTGTGCGATGGTCTTTTTGTTGGGGTCTCCCCCAAAGAATTTCACAAAACTCTTCAGCATTGGTTACCTTTTCGACAGGGAGATTATACTGCCTTCGATAAATCACCCATGGGTTGATTCTTTTTCTCGGTCGCAGAAACAGGATGGTAGCACGGGAGTATTAGCGAAATATAAAAGACACGGGGAGAATCTCGTGTCTTTTGTTGGGTGACGAAACGTTATTTGTCCTTATCCTTGCCGCCCTCATTATCATCTTTATCTTTCGTCCTCTCAGGCTTGGGGGTCTTGCCATACTGGTTGCCGTTGTTTTCCTTCAAGTCCGGTGTGGATTTGGCTTTTTCGTTCGCTTCGTTGTTCTCGACGATAACGGTCGGAACGACTGTCGCTGTTGTAGTTGGTGAGTTGGTCGACGCGGCTGGTGAAGTTTCAGCGGCTTTGGGCAATTCGGTGTTCTCCGCCTCCAGCAAAAGAGGTGTGACATTCGGTGAGGGAACGCTCTCCGACACCGGTGCGCCGGAAGTATACGATTGAATGACTTCCACGATTTGATCGCGGTAGATATACGCCGCCGCCCCCGCTTCCGCAAGGATGGCAGCCACCAATATCGCTTCGAACACTCCGCCAACTGTGGTCGCGGCGCTTCCGTCAGGACGAGCGTTCGGGTTCTTTTTGAGTTCGGGGGTAACGCCCAGTCCCAACCCGATCTCGGCGACCCTCCGGGTGTACCCCAGCCGGCGCGAAGCGAACAGGTCGGAGGGATAGTGAACTTCAGCCGATTTTATTTTTGCCAACAACGCGACCACATCAAGATCTTTTGGGTCGAGTTCCATTCGCTACATTTCCTCGAGTTGCAACCCAAGCGCTTTGCGTAATTTGGCGATGCCCCGATTCTGTATCACCTTGATATTGTTCACTTCCTTGCCGACGATGTCGGCGGTTTCTTTCAAACTGAAATCTTCGAGGAAGCGCAGGATGATCACATGACGCTGGTCGTCGGTCAACTCGGAGTTCATCGCCGTGATCAACGCCTCCATCATCACGCGTTCTTCGATCTGCGATTGCGTCGGGGTGAATTGACCTTTTTCATAGGTGCCCACCGCAACTTCCAGAGGGGCAGTATGCTGGTTATCGCGCGAGCGATCTACCACAAGGTGATAGGCGGTTTGATACAAATAGGAGCGGAGGTTGGTGCGCGGTCCCTTGCCGGCCGCGAATTGTTCCAGCAGTTGAGCAAAAACATCCCCCACGATGTTATCGGCAAGGATCGGGTCGTGACAGAGCCGCAGGGTATATTTATAAATGGCAGGCGCGTACTGGTCGAAGATCGCCGTGAGCGCTGCTTCGTCAAGTTTTTGGGCGGCTTTAAGCAGGGCAACGGTGTCTGTCATATTTCTGCGTATCCGCTGAAATGCGCTTTCGGCGTGATGTTCGTGATGGAATGAAAGAAAATCGATTTCATGGAATAAACTGCAAGGGTTGTCCTATTATAAACCGGTAGTCCCCTCCGGAGCGGTTCGGATTCCCTACGGGTTTGTCAGGTGAATTATAAACAGGTGGTAATAAAGCCGACCAATAGCGAGTCAATTCTGTGTTGAACTTGTTATAATTTCCCGCAGGAGTTGCCCATGTTTTCCATCGAAGGACCAGACCGCCGCAAGGAAGAAGAACGAGTCCGCCAGGAGGGACGCCTCCCGCCCGGGCAGTCGCTCACCTTCAAATTCCCGGTCTTGCATTACGGACCTGTCCCTCATTTCAACCCAGCCACATGGGATTTCCGCGTGTGGGGTGAGGTGGAGGAGGAAAAACGCTGGACGTGGGATGAGTTCAACAAACTCCCGCGCGCCAAGATCCAAATGGATATTCATTGCGTGACGCGCTGGAGCAAGTTCGATACGGTCTGGGAAGGCGTCTCGGTGAAGACGATGGTGGAGCATGGCTTGATAAAGATCAAGCCCAATGCCACACACGTGATGCAACACGCCGAATACGGATTCACCGTGAACCTGCCGTTGGAAGTTGTGTTGCAGGATAATTTTTTAATGGCGACGCATCTCAACGGAGAACCGATCACCCCGGATCACGGGTATCCGTTACGAGGCTTGGTGGGTTTTATCCCCGGGCGCGAAGACCTCGAAACGCCGTATTTATGGAAAGGCGCCAAGTGGCTGCGCTCGCTCGAATTTATGACTCGCGACCGGCGCGGGTTTTGGGAACAAGCCGGGTATCACAACCGCGCGGATGTGTGGCGCGAGGAACGATTTGGGTGAAAAATAATTGATGATGCGGCAGTTCAACTGCCGCGCCATCGTTTTTTACGGTCTGGTGCCGAGGGTCAACGTTACATCTACCAATTGACCATCGCGTACGACCGTCAACACAACCGTATCGCCGGGGGATTTGCTCGTGATGAGATAACTCAACAGGTCATCGAAGGTTTTCACTTCCCGGCCGTCAAAAGCGACGATGAGATCGCCGCCGGCATTCAAGCCGTTGATGCTGGTCGGCGAAGTGCCGGCTCGAATCCCTGCCTGTTCGGCGGGACCGCCCGGAACAACCGAAACGACATACGCGCCGGTGTATTGTGTGAGACCCAACGCCTCCACCTCGGCTAGCCCCATGTCGCTGTTGGATGAGATTCCCAAATACGGATATTCGTACGTTCCATCTTCGATCAGGAAGGGGACGATGCGTTTTACCAGATTGATCGAGATCGAGAACGCCACCCCGGAGTTGACGGCGTTGCCGGTCAGCTCGTTCACATTATCCGTGCGGATGGATTGGTTGACCCCGACCACTTCGCCGTTCAAGTTGAACAGCGGACCGCCCGAATTGCCGGGGTTGATCGCCGCGTCGGTCTGGATGATGTCGGCGTTGCTGAAGAAACCTCCATCGGGCGCGGCGTGGGCGGGTTGCGTACGCCCCAAACCTGAGATGATTCCCAACGTCATGGTTCCGCTCAAGCCGAACGGGTTGCCAATGGCAACCACGGGCTGACCAACCAGAAGGGAGTCAGAATCGCCGATGGGGAGCGGATGAATCTCATCCGCTGGCGCGTTCACTTTTACGACCGCGATGTCTGCATCCACATCAAAGCCAATCACCGTGCCGGGCGCTTTGAAACCCGTCGAAAAAGCGATCTCGACCGTGCTGGCGCCATCCACAACGTGCTGGTTCGTAACGATGTGCCCTTCACTATCGAACACAAAACCGGAGCCAAGCCCGATATCGGTGCGGACGGCAACCACACCGGGGATGACCTGTTGATACAGCGCGGCAAGCGAACCGTCGAGCGGAATCGAGTTGACGGAAGCCGGCACGATCGTGGGACCTTGTTGGACAGGAGACTCGGTCACTGGTTCTGGAAGTTTCGTGATGCCCGGCAGTTGACAGGCGGTCAGGAGAATTATCAAGAGAAGAAATGAAATGATGATGCGTTTCATGGTTTCCTTTCAGGTTTCGTCTAGAATTTGATCTTCGACGCTTCTTCGAGCAAATCGCGTTGTTTCGCGGAAAGATATTTTGGAATTTGCACTTTGAGTCGGACGAACAGGTCGCCTTTGTCTTGCGGATTTTTTACATGCGGCATGCCGCGCCTCGCGAGTCGAAAGACCTGTTCGGGTTGTGTGCCGGCGGGGATGTTGAGTTTGACTTTGCCTTCGAGCGTGTCGACATCCGCTTCGCCGCCGAGGATGGCGGTGAACACACTGACCGTTGCGGTGGTGTGCAGGTCGTTGCCGCGTCGCTCGAATCGCGGATCCTCCTTCACCTCCACGACCAGATACAGGTCGAGTCCGTTCGGACCGGCACCTGCCACACGCACCTTCGAACCGGTGCGCACGCCCGCAGGGATGCGGACTTGTTTTTGCTTTCCGTCGGTTTGAAGCACGCGTGTTGCGCCGCGATAGGCTTCATCGAGCGAGACTTCAAGTTCCTGTTGATAGCCTTGTGGCTGTGAACGCGTTTGCCCGCCTCCGCCGAAGATGGTGCGAAAGAAATCGGAAAACCCTCCGCCGCCGAACATCTCGTTGAGGTCGTCAAAATCTACGCGCGAGCCGCCGTATTGTCCCCAGTTGAAATCGTTCGGAGTTCCACCGCGCCTCCGCCATTGCGAAAAATCGGAACCAAGCCGGTCGTAGTGCGAGCGTTTCTTTGCATCGCCCAACACTTCGTAGGCTTCGTTGATCTCTTTGAATCGTTCCTCGGCGCCCTTGTCTTTCGGGTTGTAATCGGGATGATATTTTTTCGCGAGTTTGCGATACGCCTTGCGAATTTCATCGTCGCTCGCGTTGCGATCCACACCGAGGATCTTGTAGTAATCCTTGTAATCCATGTTTGTATTGTTACACCGCGCCGGATGCTAGTCAAGAACTCATTTGGATGTCTAACGGAACTCTAATTCGGATTGGACAATGGACAGCGGAAAACGGACAACGGACGATGGATTGTGGTTTATCGTCCGATGTCCTTCGTCTGAACTCCGCTTCACTCGCAGGGACAGTTGATTCGCCCTAGCCGAGTTTCTTCACCAGATACAATTCCCCGCGCTCGAAGCCGCGATTGAGATAATATCCCCGCGTGCCGACGGCAGAGATGACTGCCATGCGTTTAAATCCATTCTCACTGGCGATGCGTTCCGCTTCTTCCAGCAGACGCGTCCCCAGTCCCACGTGTTGCGCCGCGCCATCCTTCTCCGCACCGACGGGGAGCGACTGCCCATACACGTGCACTTCACGGATCAACGCCGCGCCGTCTAAATCCGAGATCTCAGTTTGCGGAGAATTTTCGTTCGGCAGGGATAATCTCACAAATCCCGCGAGTTTATCTTCGGGTGTAACGTATGAAATGAAATGTTCCTCCGCCACGCCCGCTTGATAGACGAGGTCATCCAGTGTCAACGACTCGATGCTCACAGATTTTCCGCGGACTTCACGGCATCTCACACACTGGCATTTCGTCCCGCGTCGTTTCAACTCGTCTTGCACATCCTGCCGCAAACTGGTTCTGCGATTCCCCTCCACCACGTTCGTGGATGGAATATCACGGATGACGCGGTTCACGCGGCAATAGCGCGGGATGGTCGGCTTGATGTCCGCGATCAAGTCGATCAACTCTTGCGTGGTGTACGGCTTGAATTCGCCGCGTTGCCAGTATTCATAAAGTTCTGCGTTCGCCAGCAATTGGTTTGGATAGATTTTGATCTCATCGGGACAGAAGTCGGTCCACAAACGCGCAAAATCTTCGCGGTCTGATTCGGGTGTCGCGCCGTGCAGGTTGGGCATCCAATGCAACACGATCTTGAATCCCGCCGCGCGGAGCAGGGCAGTGGCTCGACGCGTGCATTCGACATCGTGTCCGCGTTTGTTCATGTTGAGGATGCGGTCATCCAAACTCTGCGCGCCCATCTGCACTTTCGTCACGCCGAGGTGACGTAACCAGCGGATCTCATCGGGATTGATCTCATCGGGCCGCGTCTCGATGACAAGCCCCACGTTGCGGTGGTGGGTTGTTTCATTGATGGAATGAACTTCGGGTAGGTTAACCACAGAGCCTTCCCCTTGATCTACATCGTGCCCTTTGTGTCCTTCGTGGTGAATCTCGTTCATTGCATCGAAGCAACGCTTGACGAACCACTCCTGATACTCGCGTTTATACGACGACCACGTACCCCCCAAAATCAACAACTCGATCTTGTCTGTCGGATGCCCCAACGCTTGCAATTGATGGAGGCGCGATTTCACCTGCGCGTACGGGTCGAATTGATGTTCCACCGCGCGCATCGCGCCAGGCTCGTCAGGGAGATATGATTTTGGCATCCGCACGTCGGTGGGGCAGAAGATGCACTTGCCGGGGCAGGGATACGGCTTGGTGAGAACCGTCACCGTCGTCACGCCGGAAAGTGTGCGCATCGGCTTCATGCGCAAGCGTTCGAGCAGGTGCGCGTCGGCGTCCATCTCTCCTGCCGCGACCAGCTCGTTGTACAACGTCACCAGCATGGACTTGTTGAGGTAACCGCTCCCATCCGCGAGCGGATGACTGCGCAGAGTCTTCGTCACATCGCGCCCGCGGCGAATCTCCTCCAGCACGAAGCGCGCCAGTTCTTTTTTATCGGGAGTGAGGAGATGGGTGGCTCTCCAAAGTTCTCTTCGTTCGACGTGAATACTCATCGTTGCAAGATTATACCCGTTATAATCCTCGCATGGATTCAGCCACCGCGGCGCGCCTCATCGAACTCAACAAGGATTTTTACACGCGCTTCGGCGATTCGTTCTCCGTCACGCGTCATCGGATTCAGCCCGGCGTGCGACGCGTGCTCGATACGTTGAAAGGGGACAAATCCATTTTGGATTTGGGATGCGGCAACGGGGAACTCGCGCGCGAACTGGCGAAGCGCGGTCATCGCGGCTCGTATCTCGGCGTGGACTTCAGCCTGCCTCTCCTGCGGGAGGCGGAGTCTCAGCCCGAGGGATTCTCACCAAAATTCTTGGAGGCTGATCTGACAAAGTTATCAGTGAGCAGTAATCGGTTATTGGTAAATGCTAATTGGTCACTGATAACTGCTTTTGCCGTCTTGCACCATATTCCCTCTACAGAACTTCGATTGAATCTCCTCCAAACCGTTCGGCAACTCCTCCAACCCGATGGTGTGTTCATTCACTCTAACTGGCAGTTCCTAAACAGCGAAAAACTGAAAGCGAGAATCCAGCCGTGGGAGGGGGTGTCAATTTCCCCGTCGGACGTGGACGCGGGAGATTTTCTGCTCGATTGGCGGAGCGGGGGAGAAGGCTTGCGTTATGTCCATCACTTCACCGAATCCGAGTTGAACGAATTGGCAAGGACGACCGGCTTTCAGGTTGCCGAAACTTTTTCTTCCGATGGGGAAACTGGAAATTTGGGGCTCTATCAGGTATGGCGGACCGCTCTGAGATAATTTTTTCCGCCGAGTCTTACAAACGAATTTCGGTTTTCATTTACTCACCGCCACCCGGTTTCTACCCTTGTGTTTGGCGATGTACATTGCCTGATCGGCGCGGGCGATCAAGGTATCGAGGTCGGGAGTGTTCTCGTCCTTGGTCGAAAGCCCGATGCTGGTGGTCACTTCCAACTGCAACGCGCCGATTGAAAATGGCTTCTCGCAGATCGCCGCCCGAATCCTTTCAGCGACCCGGATGGCTGTTTCGTCGTCCGCCTCCGGCAGGATGATGACCAACTCCTCGCCGCCGTATCTGCCAACCAGATCGATTTCGCGGATCGAATCCTTGCAACGTTTTGCAAATTCCCGCAAGACCGCGTCGCCGGTCTGGTGGCCGTGCGTGTCGTTCACCAGTTTGAAACGATCGAGGTCCAACATGAGACAGCAGAACGGGCGGTCGAAGCGGCGCGCCCGCGAAAACTCGATCTTACCCAGTTCGAACAAACTACGGCGGTTGTGCAAGCCCGTCAACGAGTCGGTCAACGCGAGGCTTTGCACCTCGCGAAACAAGCGTGCGCGCTCCAGCGATGTTCCGATCTGTTTTGCAAAAATGGAAAGGATGGGTAGATCCATTTTGTTCGCGTTCTCGCCCCAAACCCACAAAACTCCCAATAGGTTTTCTTCGAATACCAGCGGCAGTCGCACAAGCTGGATGGTCGGGTCGAAACCAAGCGCCAGCAGTATTCCGGATGCCTTTCGTTTCAGTTGTGCTCCGAATACAAGCTCGATGTCGCGTTCCGGAGAATGCAAGACCTGAGGTTCGAACAGATCGCGGTTGGCTGAATCTCCATGCGCCGACGGCAGTGAAAACCGGTGTTCCATCATTGGAAATCCCAAATAATCCTCCACGAGTTCGAGGATCTCCGGCTTCATCGAGGTGGAATGCAGGCTGAACAGTTTGCGTTCTTCATCGTATGCAGCGACGATGCACGTCAGGTCTAATTTCTCCAGTTCCACTGCCAAGACGTGGATGATCTCATCGGGTGTAAGTGCCTTTTCAATGTGGGTCGTGATGTGCGCAAGCGCATACACCAATCGGTTCGAATGGGCGAGTTGATCCAGCCACTGCCTTTCGGTCTGCGCCTTGCGCATGTGTTCGATGGCGGTGGCGAGTTGCCCCGCCAGTGTGGTGAGCAGGCGTTCGTCATCCAGTGTGAACGCATCCGGTTTCACGCTTTCGGCGTTGATGACACCCAACACCCGGTCTTTGATCTTTATAGGCACCGCAAGTTCCGATGAGATCCTGTCATCCACTTTTAGATAGTTTTCCAGTTGATTCACGTTCCCGATTCGCACGGGTTGACCGGTTTCGGCAACCTGACCGGTGACGCCTTTACCCAATGGCACATCCACGATACGCATCCTCGTTGCCGACAAAAAGCGATAGGACGGATGAGCGTGGAGCATTCGGGTATTCCCATCCAAAAGCAGGATCCCAAAATTATCGGAAAAAAGATTCTTGCCGATGATTTCCGTCGCGCGCGCGATCAATTGGTCTTCATTATCCACTTGAATCGAGGCAGAGGCTACGTCGTGCAGTGTGGTTAACTCCGAAACCTTCTTCCTTGCCTCCTCCAGCAACTGCGATTTCAAGAACGCGAGAGCGATCTGTTCCGCGGCGATCTCGGCGCGCGAGATCTCGCCGGTGTCGAACGAACGGCTTTGGTTATAGCCGAGGATCAACGCCCCCAATTTTCTATTCTGCGCGATCAAAGGGATTCCCAGCATTGACTTGCTCGTAAATTGAGAGGCAAGCGCCGGGCTCATATACGGGGAGTCTTTGGTCTCTGCGATGAAAAGGGGATGACCGGCTTTCATGATGTAGGACGTCAGGGTTTTCTCGCCCGGTTCGAAACGCATTCGAGGGTAGGTTTCGCGGAAGGAACCGTAGGCAACCATGGGAATGGTGAGATCGTTCCCTTCATCCCACCGGGCAAAGAAACAGTCGTCCGCTTTGAATAGCACGGCAATTTGCGCGACCAGAATTTGCAGGCTTGCTTCGAGATTGTCCGATTCGAGAGCGGTACCGGTGATCTGGTTAAGAAATTCGAGGAACGTTGCATATTCCTGGCGGGTCTTTTCCAATTTTTCCAAACGGAGAATGGCGTCGTTATGATCGCGCAAAATGCTTGCCATACGGCCCACGATGACCGCCATGAAGAACAGCAGGGCGTTTCCAATGAAATACCCCGCTTCGGTCAATTCGCTTAGCGGGTGTCTCAATACGAGCAGTGAGGCGATGTCTGCGGCGATCGAGATGATGACCGTGAGGATCCCCCCGGCGACTCCGAAGTACCAACTGCCCAGAACCACCGGGAAAAGAGCAAGCGAGGTAATGACCGTTCCGTAGGCGTGGTGGAAACGGAAAAAGACCCCCAGATACATGACGAACGCGACGCTGATGATGACGTAGCGGAGCGTTTTGTTGGGCGGTGCGAGAAGATTTGGAATACGCATCCCGGGTACCTTTAAGTTCTGATTGTATTCTTTACCCGCGAAAAAAAGATTACAACTTTAGAATACTTCGTTCAAAAGCCCAATGAACAATGGAATCACTTGCCGAGGCGCGTCACCCGTTCACCTGGTTGGGGTTGGCGATATACTGCCACCAATTATGGTGGATACCGTTCCTGCGCCCGGAAGTTTTGGGGATGTGCATCATCCACCATTTGTGATGTTCGCGGATATCGCCGTTGCCCCAATCCTCCGCGGACACCTCGCGGGAGACTCCCTTCAGGTCTGGAAAGTTGTACAACCAGTCGTCACATTCGCTCAAGACCACGGAGGGATTGTTCCAGTCGTAATCGCGGACGCTGTTCGGCGCGAAATGGACGTTGCCCAGCGCGGCTTTCCCCGGGGCGGTCTGGTCGTACCGTGTGAAGCGATTCCACAAGTGATCCTCGCCCGAAAGATTCTCGAAAGTTTTTTCCATGATCGACTCGACGCGGTGCCCCATGTTCTCGAGCATCTCGCCCACGCCGCGTTCGTACGAGAATCCCATCACAACAAAACGACGTTTTGCGGCTTCCGTGTTGTTGAGCGGGGGGGCGTTGCACCAGAACGCGCCCGGTCCGCCCATGATGGATTCGTAAAACCCCGCGTGCGGGAAGTTGAAGATCCACACTTCGTCGATTTCGTTTTTTGCCACGCGCGGCAGGATGTTGAACCGATTGAGGATGGCGTGATAATCCGCTTCCTGCGGCATGTAGGGAGAGGTGACTCCCCGCAACACATCGAGATAGGTCGCCGCGTCGTAGACGTATCCATTCACTTTGGCGGGGAAGGCGTCCACGTCGATGCGTTGGATGATCTGGTACCGGACAAGTCCGCCGCTGACTTGCAGGATATCGGACATGAATCCCTTGGCGAGGTCTTCGACCTTGTTCCAATGCATGAACTCGGAAAGTTTCTTGCCGGAGTCTTTGTCCACCACAGGGTCGTAGACGATGACGAGGGTCTTGAGGAACGTCTGCTGGGGCGGCTCGTTCGAGGAGTCTGAAACAGTTGTCCCTTGTGTCGGAGGCGTTTTTTTACGTCGAAAGAGGGAGAGGAAGTTCATGTCTTATCAGTTGTTCGGTGGTCGAGTAGCCCTGAGCGGTGATTGCGAAGGGTGTATCGAGACCACCACGCTGTAAAGTAATTCTTGTTACAAGATTATTCCTGAACATCTTTGGTCTCGAAACGGCGGACAAGCGCCGCCTACTCGACCAAAGTGGTATTCACGGCAAGTTCGTCGCGAAGTAGACCTGATTTCCAATCGCCATGTACAACACGTAGTTCGGGCTCACGGTCATCGCTCCGGCAGGACCGGACTGGAACGGATTGGCTTTGCCCGCGTTGCCGGTGAGTTGGTTTTGAAGTTCGAGCGAACGCGGCGTAAAACGGAAAACTTTTCGGTCCTCCGAATCCAACAGTAGCAGGACGGAGTTCGGCGCCGCAGTGAGCGACATTTGTGTGAAGTGCGCTTGCGCGAAGATATTGATATCTTGATGCGCAGGGAATGGATCGAGGAAGTTGAGCGGATCGAGACAGCGCGTGGGTGTTTCGGCGATGCGGCTGAACGTACACGTGGATACATGCCCATCCGCGTGAAGCAGATAGAGATCATCGCCGCTCACCGCGAGGTCAATGGCAGTGTCGATCGTGTCAGGGATCTGGTTGCCGAAATAAAAATAAGGCGTGTCTACGAACGTGCTTTCCTGACCAACGTAGACCCAAACGGAACGGGCGGTTGCATCCAACACGTACAAGTTGCCGCCGTCCAGTGCGAAGGCGGTGATGCGTCCCCAGTTTGTGTTCGGAAGCGATGGGAGCGGAAGGGCTTGCGGCACCTGACCGGGCGCGCAGTACAGAAGATTCCCATCGGCATCGATGCCGAGCACGGTCGCGCCTGCGAGATTGACCTTTGGCAATGCCAGCAGGTCTACCAATGTGCCGACCTGATATCCCGCGTACGTGCCAGGCTTGCAATTGAAGGTGGTATCGAGGTCGAGACTGCGGCCCGTGAACGTAGCATGCAGGATCTCGCCGCGTCCGGCGTCGAGCATGTACAGGTCGCTTTCGCTTGCCGCCATGCGGCTGATCTGCACATCTCCGCCGAGTCCGTTGGTGAACGCGGGGACGAATTCCAGCCGCAACACACCCATCAGCGAATCGAGATTCGTCTGCGCCATTTGTTGCAGTTGATCCGATTGCTCGGTCTCGCCGTATTCTTCAGCCTGCGCCAATAATTCGAGAGACCGTTCCCACGCCTCGCGTTGACGGGCTGGTTCGGTCTCGCTCATGGCGCGCGCCACTTCGCTCTGCGCCTGACGATAGAACTCGTCATATTGCACGCTTTGACCGAATCGCAAGTACACTACCACGGCGATCGTCCCAACCAGGACCGGGATGATGAGCGCGATGAAGACCAGCGCGTACGTGGGCATGAAGAACATCGGCTGTTGACCCGCCTCCGCCGCCGGGGATTCTGTGCCCGGCAACAAGCGCGGGATGAACCGCTGGAAGAAAGCGCGCAGGCTTTCGTTCACGCGCCGCCCGGATTGAATCCCGCCGACCATCACTTTTGCCATCTGACGCGTTGCGATCCTGTGCGCGTCGGGCTTGTCTGCTTTTGCGGTTGCAGGAGCAAGAATGGGGGATTCGTCCTCGAGAGGTTGCGCCTCGGGTTCTTCGATAAGCTCTTCCACTTCTTCCGATGCAGGTTCAACGGTTGACTTTGCCCGAGGGATGGACGGCGGGAAACTACGCGGGGTCGATGGCGCTTGTGTCGTTTCAGGGAGCGGCTCTTCTTGAGGGGGAGGGATCAACTCCTCCGGTTGCGGCGGAATCGCGTATGCGGAAGGCTGTAGCATGTGCGCGGCAAAGTCTGCCATTTCATCGATTTTTTCTTCGCTGATCGGAGGGGGAGAAATTGGAGAATTGGAGGATTGGAGATTAGAGACTGGAGTCTGACTTTCTTCGATCGGAAAGTCTTCTTGTTCAACTTGCTCTTCAAGAACCTCGTCTCTTTGAGGTTCAAACGCTTCACGTGGAGGAGTCGCTTGTGGTGTTGAATCAATTTCGCCCTGGGGTTGACGCGGCGCGTTGACATCCACATGCAAGATCGTAATCGCGCCTCGTCCCAGTTGAGGCTGGATGAGCGCGGCGTGCAAATCGCCTTTGGTGAAGGTCAACCTGCGATAACTCGCGTCGAGCGAAGCAGGTGGACGTTCACTCAGCAGGTCGGCTTCCCAATCGTTCGGGAACCTGCCGCACAACACGAGCAGGTCGTTGGAATGTAATTCCACTTGCGAAAAATACGTTTGAATGTTCTGGCTCGACCCCAACCCCTTGCCCGAAAGCGCCGGATCGTGAATGTGACGCGATTGTCCTTCGCCGACCCATACCGCATGAACCGGTCCGCTCAGGAGCAGTGTGCATTGCGCCTCTCGCACCGAAGCAAGGACAAGCATGGCTAATGCATATTGCCCGCGCCCGCTGGTGGAAAGATTTCGGTCG
>CAZQES010000003.1:0-39346 GCA_964591425.1 uncultured Anaerolinea sp. | reverse complement strand
GATTGAAAAAAAATATTTCCCGCGTCATGGTTGATCTGGGCGAGTTCGGCATCGGACAACGATGCATTGCCCGAAAGCATGAGGTACACGATCAGGCTGTCTTTTTCGCGCCCTCGCGCGGCTTTGCGCGAAGGTGTGAGCGCGAGCAACCCCGGCAGGTCGCCAGAGTCTTTTCCGTTGATGCGGTGGATGGGGAGGATGTTGAGGTCGAAAGTTGTCACGGCGTAAGAATGATCGGAAATTGGCTATCATTATACTGGTAAAATTTACCGAATGTAATTGTAGGGGCGGAGCATGCTCCGCCCCTACTTTATGGATATAACATGAATTTCACATTACACGAAGATTTTTCCGAGATCGATCCCGCGGCATGGAACGCGCTCGTCGAACAAAGCATCGCCGATTCTCCGTTCTCGCGCTTCGAATACCTCAGCGAATGGTGGAAGACTCTCGGCGGCGGCGAATGGAAACAGGCAGAATTGATCCTGATCTCCGCGGCTGAGAATGATCGACTTGTCGGGATCGCGCCGCTCTTCATCGCGGACTACGAAGGTCAACGCGCGCTGATGTTGATCGGGAGCATCGAAATATCCGATTATCTGGATTTGATCGTGCGCCGACAGGATGTCCATCGCTTTTTATCCGGGCTGGTTGACTTTCTCGCTTCCTCCCTCGGGGATCGCTGGTCCGCCATAGATTGGTATAACCTCCCCGATGATTCTCCCACCCTAGCCGCCCTCAAAGCGGACTCCGAAACACGCGGCTGGATTCATTCCGAAGCGGTGTATCGTCCCACCCCGCGCATCGCCTTGAACGGATCGTTCGATGAGTATCTCGCCCGGCTGGAAAAAAAACAAAGGCACGAGATCCGTCGAAAATTGCGCAGAGCCGCAGAATCCAATTTGAACGTCCGCTTTCACCTCGTCGGCAGGGATGCCGATATCATGTCGGAAATGGACGCGTTCTTCCATTTGATGATTCAAGATCCCAACAAAGCCCTGTTCCTCAAAGATTCCATGCGCGCCCAAATGACCTCCACCATCCGCGCCGCTTTCGATCAGGGTTATCTCTGGCTTGGCTTCCTCGAAGTGGACGGGGTGCGAGTCGCCGCGTCGTTGAACTTCGATTATAGGAATAAATTATGGGGCTATAACTCCGGCGTCAGCCGCGACCACATGGAACTTTCCCCCGGCTGGGTCCTGCTCGCAAACACGATCCAATGGTGTTGCGAGAACGGCCGCACCGAATTCGATTTCATGCGCGGCGACGAGGAATACAAATACCGCCTCGGTGGAGTGAATCGATTTGTGATGAGGGCGAGGGCGGTTAAGTGATTTGCGCGGTTCTTGATCGAAGTAAATTCTGAATCGCATAACCGCATAATGCAAACCCAAGCAAAACGAATGGCATTTGCCACGCCATGGGGAAAAGAAAGGTATGAATGTAGGCCGTGGGTTTGAAGATGATGAACCATGATAGTGGCGCCAGAATCGAATACCATGTTGCCACAACCAGCGCTACTCCTGAATTCGAGGAAGCCGCGCGAAGCGTTGCCCTGTGCTTGAAAAAGTACAAAAAAGTGAACAACGCGAATGCCACGATTAAATGCCAATAAACCACGGATACATTCCCAACATAAAACGCTTCGGTGTTCAGATACTTCCCGATCACTTCCACGTGACTCGCCCCGAGACTCTCGGCATACTCGCCGCGATACTCATCGGGGTTACCCGCTGCACGGCGGTTGAACGTATCGGTGACGTAATAGAGTCCGCTCTTCAGGCTTCCTTCCGCCGCGGCGATCTGCAGGATGAGTACGCCCAGCCCGGTGATCGTCGCCAGTGCGAGAGTGATCCCGAGAACCGTTGCTCGATGCATGAGTGATTTCCAATCCCATTTGTCTCGAACCGCAAAATAGACAAACGGCACGGTTGCCATCACCAGCGCGGTGGTGATGATCTCGAACCCCGTAAAAAGGATTTTGATGAGGGTAGTAATGAAAAGGATGGAATAAATTTTGAACGCAGGGTACTGGTTCTTTTTTGAAGTTTCCTCCAATAGGAACATCCCGCAAACGAACGGCAGGAAGAACGACCATAGATTCCAATAGAGACTGCCTGCCGGGAGGATCATCCACTCACTCACAGCCGCGAAAAGAAGAGTCAGTGCTCCCGCCAGCCAGCCGAACTCGAAGGCGATAGCCGCCGCGATCAAAGCAATTACGACTGCCGAGGCAAGCGCGACCGATCCCCGAAAGATTTCCAGGTTGGTGGACGTGGGAAAATTTGTCAGGCTGTCGAACAAACCGAACACAAATCCCTGAGACCCCGGGTGCGATTTGTACACCAGATACGATTGGATCGGTTCCCCTGTTTCATATAATTCATATTGCCGGTTCGCGATCTCTGCCCCGAAAGTCCAGCCGTCTTCTGCATCGAGAAGTCCAAGCAACCCGCCCGCAGAAAATAACCCGTCCTGTTGCGATTTTGCCAATCGTGCAACGACGACGCGCTCGGAGGTTGTCTGCCAGCCGCGGTAGTTATACGACTTGACCATGCCCCATTGATCGCCGTTGAAGCTGGGGAAGAGAAGCATTGTCCCGGCGATAAAAATGAATAGGAAAGTGCGGAATTTTTTTGGCATGTATCGTTCTTGAATTGAGTTACCCTCCTCCTCCACCTACTCCTCCCACAATCCCACCCTCCGTCAACCTGCGCAGATCGCTTAGCGCGGACTCGATCTCCTCGGGCTTCACGAGGCGATCCTCGTCGCGGTGTTTCAACAAGCCAGCCTTTGCTTTTTCGATCGCCAGTTCTTTGATCGAAGCATTCAACGACATTGCCTCTTTCACCAGCGCCGCGCCTTGTGAATATCCAATAACAGGATTCAACGCGGTGACGATGATGGCATTCTTCGCCAGCCACCCCTCCGCTTTTTCGCGGTTGGCGGTCACGCCTTTCACGGCGCGTTCGGTGAAGGCGTTGACCGCGCCGATGATCACCTGCATCATTTCGAACAAGTTGTGCGCGAGGATGGGCATCATCACGTTCAACTCGAGTTGACCTGCCTGCGCCGCCATCGCCACAGTCGTGTCACAGCCGATCACATGGAACATGGCTTGATCGAGCATCTCCGCCAACACTGGGTTTATTTTCCCCGGCATGATCGAAGAACCCGGCTGAACGGCGGGCAACCTGATTTCGTCAAATCCAGTTGAAGGTCCAGATGAGAGCAGGCGGAAATCGTTGGCGATGCGAATCAAAGTCAACGCGAGAGTCCGAAGCGATGAGGAGAAATCCGCCGCATCTGCCATGGATTGCATCGACTCGAACAAGTTGTCGGATGTCCGCAACTCTAACCCGGTGATCTCGGATAATTTTTTCACCATGCGTGTGTGATATTCGGGATGTGCGTTCAACCCGGAACCGACGGCTGTGCCGCCGATGCCCAGCCTTCGCAACCCCTCTGCCGACCTGCGGATTCGCTCCGCGTCGCGCTCGATCGCTTTGGCGTACGCGCCAAACTCCTGACCGAGTCGCACGGGTACGGCATCTTGTAAGTGAGTTCTACCTGATTTGACCACTTCATCGAATTCTTTTGCTTTTGCCTCAAGCGCGGACTGTAAATTTTTCAGCGATGCGAGCAATTCGTCCACGCGCCATAACGCGCCGAGACGAATGGATGTGGGGATCGTGTCATTGGTGGATTGTGCCATGTTGACGTGATCGTTCGGATGCACATAATATTTCCCAAGTTCGCCGCCGAGGATTTGAGTGGCGCGGTTCGCGATGACCTCGTTCGCATTCATGTTGTGACTCGTCCCTGCACCAGCCTGGAACGGCTCGACGACGAATTGCGCGTCCCACTTGCCATCCATCACTTCGGCGGCGGCTTGCGCAACCGCGTCCGCCAGCTGTTTCGCGGTGAATTTTTTTCCATCCACTTCGCGGTCGTTGAACAAGCCGAGTTCAAAGTTCACCAGCGCCGCCGCGCGTTTGACCGCCGCGATCGACCAGATGAATGCGCGCCACGGGCGGAGACCGCTGATGGGGAAGTTATCCACGGCGCGCTGGGTTTGCGCGCCGTACAGCGCGTCGGCTGGGACGTTCAGTTCGCCGAGAGAATCTTTTTCAATGCGGAATTCTGTTGAGGTCATGAAGGCTCCGTCAGTTTTGGAGTCAGACAGCTTGCTGTCAAAAGTTGCAAGACCTTGCAACTGCACTCCAAATTATTTTTCTATTTTACCGCCATCCGGACAAGAAAACGGGACTGCCGTATTCAAAAGGCAGCCCCGTGCTTTATGGCTAAATTGATGGGTTATTGATTATGGGATTGTGTCTGATTGTGTCCAGTCATAACGCCAGGTATAAATACTACCTATTACCTCATGTCTTCCTAATACTTGGCCGACTCTCGTGCCACTACACGATAGCACGGTCATATATTGATAATCATATGTTGATGTTTGTACTACCGATCTTCCACCGTTTACATCCTGTTGGTTAATGCTGCCATTGCATCTCCCTCTTGCAGTCCAGTACGTCCATCCAACAGGAATTGCTATTGAAGGGTTGGTATAACTTGAAATCTCTGCCAGCCATAACGAGCTCGATGGCTTTGAGACTCTTTTCCCCCCACATCCGTAGCTGTTTCCCTGCACTTTTATGCCCGAGCATACATTTGTCCACCATCCCAAGGTGGCAAGAACTGTTTGAGCGCTGAAAACAAGCATTATCGTGGTCAAGATTGCGATTGAAAAGATTTTGGTTTTCATTTTACACCTTCCAATATCCCTGCTATTTCATCAGGGGCGGCAGGATAACTATCAACGCTAATAATTTGTACTGTTTCATAAACCACTTCTGTGCCATCACTTAATATCCAAATGGTTTGAGTCTGTGCCAAGTCTCCTGTTTTTGCATCAAAGAATCCCTTTTTTGTGATTTTGTCCACAACCATTTGTTCAGCGCCTAATTGAGTAGGAAGCTGTAATTCCTCAGTGTACGAATATACAAGACTTGATTTTCCGTCAGCAACCACTTCTGATTTATTAATCCCAAGTCCTTTGTTGCCGGCTTCCATGATTTGTTGCTCAAAACCCAAATCTATGTTTAATGGGAATAGTTCCTGATTTTCCTGTCGATCTTCGAATGTGAAATTGCCCATCACATTGTTTTGAAAAGCCGACTGTTGAAGCAGATTACCGTCATTGTCTTTCACGCTAAAAACGCCTTTTTCTACCAATCCAGCGCCATTGACATAGTACCAATCGTCGGTGATATACGATGAGGGCATAGGCTTCCCGTTTGGCAGTATAACTCCTTGAGGTTCAGCTAGAGTGACAGCAGTGATGATGTGCACCCATTGCCCATTTTTAAGGCTTTTAGATTCCCACTCGCGCACCATTTTTATTACATCATCCGCATTGACTGGTTGCGCTGTTGCCCGAGAGTAAAAAACCGAAACGATCAAAGCAATAAGCAGGACAACCATTAAGCCAAACAGTATTTTTTTTCGATCTTGTATCATTTTTACTCCTTTGAAACCAATCGAAACATCACATTTTCATCCTCAGCGTTGCTTGAGAATGAAAAGTTTGTCATCAAGAATTATTCTATTGTCTTTGGATTGAATTACAACTGGGGAATCCCCTAGTCTTTTGCCGCCCATGGATCATCAGGCTGATGTTTAAGCATCCATACGATGGCTTCGTCATGGAAATTCCAGCTTAACTTTATTGTAAAAAGAAACTCGGCAAACTGCCGAGTTTCACTTGCTGGTTCGATATTCTTCAAGGTAGATTTCGCCAATATGACCAAGTATCTGTTATACCTGAATATCCAGTCTGTTCCCAATAGTGAGTACCATATACCTGCGCTTGGTTGACTTGCCCTCCTGCACACGAGCCTACAGGGTGGCTCGCGCTTGTCGAAGCCCATGATGTCCTGTTCAGTCCATAGGAGGATCCGTACGGATATGATGCAACTGGAGTGCCACCGCACCATCTTGTATCGGACCAGTAATTCCAACCTAATTTACTTATGGCGCCACCGTTGACAACTTTTGTAACCATTCTACCCTTCCAGTAAACATTTCCGGAAAGGGTATAGTTGTCCTTGCAACTTTGCACGACCTTCCCTGCGTAGGGAATTGTGGGGTTGCAGAGTTGGAAGGCGAGAACAGAATATGCCCCAAGCATTGACGTAACAAGAGTTATTATTAAAACTAGGGGCTTGAAAATCTTGTATTTTGTTTTCATATTGGACTCCTTTGCCGGATCAAAAGGTTAATTTTGCGCTTACGGTCTTGTAGCGGCGAGGGAAATTAACTGATCCAATACTTCTAACATTTCGACTGGTGGTTGAGCAACTCGTTGTACATTGTAGTTAGAGTCTCGCCCAATGAGTACTTTCTCACCCGTTTCAGTCATTAGATATTGCTCGGTGCCTCGAATTGCTCCTGTATCATTGTTCCAATGGCACACAAAATGCTCACCAGTAAACGTTCCCGAAAATCCTGAAACGTCCGAAATTGGGGGGTGTAAAGTTATCATAGTAACTACCCATTCGTTAATCCCCTCAACATTTTCTTCTAGCGTAGATAACAATTCTTTGCTTACGCCGTTTTCAGGACTTGGGGAAGAAGTAAACTCTGGCAATCGGGTGTTGCATGAATGATCGTGGAGAGGGCGAAATGTTCTCCATACATTACCTTGTTGGCTAGTATCTACAAATGCGCCGCTCGGCAACCTGTATAGTTTGTCGTTTTGCCATGCAACATAAGTGATGTTGCCGTTTTCTAAGTCGGTTCGCTTTACTAATGCGGTAGTTTGTTGTCCTAAAGAGTCTAATTGGTACCAACTCTCCCAGAATGATTTGTTGGGAAGTGGTAGCCCGGTCTCCGGGTCGTTGCCTAATATTTCCTCGGTCTCATAATAAGAAGAAACATATAGCCAGCCGTCTGTGCCTAAAGCGTTAAGCCATTTCGTTGTCAGGTCCTTTGACTTTTCAGCCACGCTCAGGTTTGATTTTACGGTATCGTCCTGCTCAACAGCGGAAACTTTATATGCTTTTGCACTTTGGAGTTGTTTGTTTGCAGAAATGCTTATAACCAAAAGGGTTAAAACTATCATTAATAAGTATTTAAGTTTCATTTCTAATATCCTTTATTGTCAAGGCTATTCTATCGTTTCTCAGCTAAATTTCAACTGGGGAATCCCCTAGTCTTTTGCCGCCCACGGATCGTCAGGCTCGTTTTTGAGCATCCATACAATGGCTTCGTCGCGTGAACTCAATTCAAGTTTCTTCAAGATGTTTGTGATATGGAACTCGGTTGTTTTAAGTGCGATGGACAATGAAGCCGCGATGCTTTTATTGTCTTCGCCCGCCGCCAGATGTTGCAGGACCTCTCGTTCGCGCTCCGACAGGCTGTACCATTTCGCTTCGACTGTTTGCTTCCACTGTTGCGCTCTTTCGATCTGTTCATTGCTGAAATAGATTGTCCCTTCAGCGGCGCGGCGAATTGCATGAATGAGTTGTTCTGCGTTTTCGTTTTTCAATAGAAACCCAGCCATGCCTGATTCGATTGCTTTCGTCAGATAGGCATCGTGGTCGTGCGCGGTCAAAACCAGCACGAGAGTCCCCGGGTGATTTTCCCGCACCCATTTTTCCTGCTCCGATGCGCGCGGACCCGGCATTCGATAATCCAATAAAAGAATTCTGGGTCGGAGTTTTGGGATCAGGTCTTGCACTTCAAAGCCATCTTTCGCTTCGCCGATAACTTCAAAATCATTGGCTTGCAAAAGGACGTCGCGAATGCCAGCGCGTGCAAGTTCTTCGTCATCAGCGATCAAGATCGTGATTTTCGGCGAAGATTTGTCTGACATATTTTCATCCTTCGCTTTTTCATTATACTATCACTGTTTTTTATTTTTTTTGTCAAGATATGATTTGTGCAGTGTCCTAATAACAAATATCGTATTCTTTTTGTTCCAATTTTAAAAAAATCTTGCAAACATGTTCTGTTAGAATTATCTCGACAAAGGATAACGTGTGGACCAATTACTCGAACTATTCTGGATATTTCTAAAAGTCAACCTTCTCAGCACATCGGGTCCCGCGTCGGTCGGTTTGTTGTATCAGGAGGTCGTTGGCAAACTAGTGACCGAGGGACAGTTCGTGCAGGCGGTGGGGTTGTCGTCTGTGTTGCCGGGGAGCGATGCGCTTCAATTGGCGATGTACGTCGGCTACGCCGTGGCAGGCGTCCCCGGCGGGTTTGTTGCGTTGATCGCGTCCATTTTGCCGCCGACGGTCATCATCCTTGGCGTGACGATGATCCTGCATCGTCTGCGGCGCGAAGCGTGGCTGAGCAACTTCATCGAGGGACTCACTCCGGCAATTTCCGTTTTGATGCTCTTCGTGGCGTGGAAGATATTTCAAAAAGGCGGATCCACCGGTTGGGAGGGCTGGGGCATTGGCGTGGTAAGTTTGCTGGCGATGTTTCTGAACGCACCCGCCCGCATCGTGGTCATTCTCGCCGGTCTGGCAGGAATCTTCTTTCTTAGATGAACGAAACAAAGATCGCCATCTGGTTTCGATTGCTGTGGATGTTTTTGAAGGTCAACATCCTCTCGCCATCGGGTCCCGCGTCGGTGGGGTTTTTATATGAAGAAGCGGTCGGCAAGATCATGACCGAGGAGCGATTCGTCGAAGCGGTCGGCTTTTCGAATGTATTACCCGGCAGTGAAGCGCTAAAACTTGCCATGTTCGTGGGTTTTTCAGCAGGTGGGATCCCCGGTGTTCTGGCGGCGCTAGTTGGCGCAATCCTTCCGCCCACAGTGTTGATGTTGATCGTCGCGTCTCTTCTCCAGCGATTTCAACAAGAGGATTGGCTCACCGGTTTTGTCGCGGGGATGAGTCCCGCGGTTGCCGCATTGATCGTCGTCGTAGCGTGGGAGTTGTTCCGCGCGGGCTCGCGAAAAAAAATAGACCGCCGCGTGATTCTTATCGCCCTCCTCAGCGCGATCGCATTCTGGTTCGAGATCCCATCGCCGTTCGTGTTGCTCGGCGCGGGCACACTCGGCGTCATCCTGTTCGGCAGGCGAGGCTATAAATGAAACCTGAATTTCTGATCGTGACCAACGGCTTCAAAGGGACATGGTCCGCCATCGAATATGGCGCAGCGCTCGCGCAGTCGATGCAGATGAAAACCACGCTTCTCGGCGTGACGGAGGAATTGAACCCCGCGGCGATCGACGACCACCATCCGTTGGAAGATATCTTCGCGCAAGCGGTCGAGTTGTTCCAGAAACTGAACGTGGATTACAGCCTCGAGATTCGCAATGGCGTGGCAGAGAAGATCATCCCTGAGGTTGCCAACCACGGAGATTTCATCACTGTGGTCAGCCCGCTAGGACGACCTCAATTCAAACGCTGGCTCACCGGTCGCTCCATTCATTTGTTGATGGAACAGATCCGCAATCCGATTCTGTACGTCCCTCAAACGCGGTTGCCATTGAAAAAATTATTGATCACGGTGGGCGGGTTGGGATATGAGAAAGCCGCAGAAAATATCGCGGTTCAGGTTGCGCGCGCGAGCGAGGCGGAGGTCACCATCTTGTATGTTATTCCGCCCACCGATCTGGATTACCCAAGCACGCGCGGGGTTCAGGAACATCTCAATGATCTTGCAGAGACGGATACACTGCCGGGACGCGGTTTACGGAAAGCCGTGGAGATCGCCCAGCAGGCTGGCTTGAACGCGAAAGCCAAAGCGCGGCAGGGAAAAATTGTGGAAGAGATTCTGGCTGAAATCGCTGAGGGAAATTACGATCTGGTCTGCATGGGTTCGGCATACAGCGCGCACACTTTGCGTCAATATTATGCGCCGAACATCACTGCCGAGGTTGCCGAGTCGGTGCATTGCCCGGTATTGACCGCGCGGCATAAACAAACGTAAGGCGAGATTAATCTCGCCTTACAAACCCGGCGTATATTTCTTTTCCCACTCTGCGATCGCGGCGCGCAATGCTGATTTGATCTCGATGTCAGGGACCTCTTCCACGCCAAAATATTTGTCGAAGCCGACGTGGACGATCACGCCGCCTTCGGGCGATTGGGAGAGGAACACGCGGCGTTGTTCGAGCGGTGTGCCGGCGATACGCGCCTGCAAGATGGTATCGATCTGACCCACGATGCTGTTGGCGGGTGCAGACGGGCGGTCATCTTTTTCGGCTGGAGGTTCGGTTGGTTTGGCGGGTCGGATCGGTGGAAGGGTGGAAGTCGCTGGCTGAGGGGGAGCAGACTTGCCCTGAGTATGATCGAAGGGCGCAGGCTGGGGAGGAAGCGGGGGCGTCGTCATCATCGGCGCGGCGGTTGGTTCTTCTTTCAGCCATGGACGAGTCAACATGATCAATTCCATCAATCGTTTGCGCTGTTCGGCGGACAACGCAGAGGTATCCGCGCGCGCGCCGTCGAGGTCGAGTGCGACTTTCCCGCTTTCGTTTTTGATTCGCAACAGGCCGGGGTCATCCACGTTGACCGGCGGCGCGGGAGGGGTTTTCAATTTCTCCTGTTCCTCTTCGCGCTTGCGCCTCTTGTAGCCGTTGCCCCGTCCTTCATAAAAACCGATCGTGTAAAAGACTAGGACGGCGATGATCCAACCGGCGATCGACCAATTGATTTCCATGATCTACTTTAACCTCTGACACCTCGGACAGAAATGCGTGCCGCGCTGACCGACCGTGATGCGGCGAATTTTCGTGCCGCACTTCTTGCAGGGTTTGCCTTCGCGGTCGTACACCCGAAAATAATTTTGGAATTCACCGCCGCGATAGACCCAGTCAATGGATGCGCCGTTACGGCGGATGCCTTCATTCAGTACGGTGCGGATCGCGTCGTGCAACGCTTCAGCCTGTTTCGCCGTGACCGAACTTGACTCGCGCAGGGGATGAAGTTTCGCGATGTTCAACGCTTCATCGGTGTAGATGTTACCGAGTCCGGCGAGGAAAGTCTGGTCGAGCAACAATGGCTTGAGCTGGCGTTGTTTGCTGTGCAAGGCGCTGTGAAGCCATCGTGGTGTGAAGTCTTTGCCAAGCGGTTCGGGTCCGAGGGCGCTGAAGATTTCGGCGGGGTCTGTTACAAGCCACACGCGCCCGAACTTGCGTGTATCGTTGAATGCCAGCGACTTGTTGCCAGATAATTTTATTATAAGCCGGTCATGTTTCTCCGGCTCATTTGTACTGTCTTTAATATGCAGGTCCCCGCTCATGCGCAGGTGGACGAGAAGACTATAAGATGAAAGGTGAAGGATGAAATATTTGGCGCGCCTGCCGACACCCAGAATTTTCTGCCCTTTGATTTGTTCTGCAAATTTTTTCGGAGACGGCGCGGCGAGCGTGCGCGACCAGCGTAGGTCGGCAGAGAGAATTTTTCTGCCGACAAGCTCTGGTTTTAATTTTCGCGCGATGGTTTCAACTTCGGGAAGTTCGGGCATGGTTCAGTGAAAAAGTGAGCAGTTAGCAGTCATCAGTGATCGAGCTTCTACTGACTGTTGGCTGATCACTGATTACTGATCACTGATTACCTGTCTGCGTGTTTACCTGTCTCCCAGTCTACTCATTAAACATCTCACCCACGCTTCGTCCTTCGTGCGCGCGGCGGATGACCTCGCCGAGCATGGGAGCAATGGACAAGACAGTGATGCGTCCTTTGAGCGGCTTCATTTTTTTCGGCGAGATGGGTACCGTGTCTGTGGTGATGATGTGTTTGATCGGCAATTTCGCCAGCCGTTTCGCCGCGTCTTCCGAAAAGATCGGGTGGATGAACGCGAGATAAATATTCCGCGCGCCGTTCTTTTTCACCACACCCACCGCCTGCTCGATGGATCCGCCGGTCAACACTTCATCGTCCACGATTAACACATCGCGGCCTCTCACGTTGCCGATGAGCGTCAACGCTTTGGCTTTTGAGTCGTTGGCGGTGCGCCTCTTTTCAATAAAGGCGATGGGCGCGTTCAGGTCGTGGGCGTAGTTGCGTCCCTTTTTGGCAAAGCCGAGGTCGGTGGCGACGACGACGAGTTTGTTCATCTGCGCGCGCATGTTCTTGTTGATGTAATCGGTGACCATGTGCGAGGCGGTCAACACATCGCCGGGAATCGAGAAGAATCCTTGAATTTGACCGGCGTGCGGATCAAACGTCATGTAACGATCCGCGCCGGCGCTTTCGATCATGTCGCACACGAGGCGCGCGGTGATCGGTACGCGCGGTTGATCTTTTTTATCCGAACGCCCGTAACACAAGTAGGGGACAACCGCTGTGATGCGCGCCGCCGAATCCAAGCGGATGGTTTGGATCATGATCAACAATTCCATCAGGTTGTAATGCACCGGCGAGGAGGTGGTCTGGATCACGTACACATCCTGTCCGCGCGCGCTGCTCTTCAACTTGACGAAGATATTTTCGTTGGGGAACTGAATCACCTCGCGCGGACTGAGTTGCTGATTTAGATAATTGGCGATCTTCTGCGAGAGATCGGGCGAACCGGTTCCCGTGTAGAGTTTGATCTCGCCATACATTTTGATCTCATGGTGCGAATGTTGCATTCTCTCTCCTCATTCCCCGGCGTGGGGTTTTCTTCCATTTAATAACATCTTGACCGCGTCGTGCGGCGCGAGGCTTCGGCTCATCACCTGCTCGAGAATTTCCTCATATTTTTCCCTGCGGACTTCCTCCATGAATCGATTCATCAACGCATCCTGTAGAACCGCTTCCAATTCGGACCCCAACCTGCTTCGCTCACGTTTTGCCCAATCCCCGGTTACGCGGAGATGCGCGGCGTGCTTCGCAATGGATTCAGCCACTTCTGCGATGCCCGTTCCATCTGTTGCGACGGTTTTGTTGATAGGCGGAATCCAGATGACTTCATTGATATTCGGCGCTTCCATTGTCATGCTCTGCCCGTGATGGCGATACACGCGTCGGGTTGGGTGAGCAAGCTCAAGAGTCGACCGAAGCGCACGCTCCGTGTGTTCCACGCCGGGGCGATCCGCTTTGTTGATGACGAGCACATCTGCAATTTCCAAAATCCCCGCTTTGATGGCTTGGATCTCATCGCCGAGACCGGGCGCTTCGACCACGAGGGTGGTGTGCGCGAGGCGTGCAACGTCCACTTCGCTTTGACCCGCGCCGACCGTTTCGATGATGATGATATCGTAACCCGCCGCGTCGAAGATTTGGGTGAACGCGGCAGTGGTCTGCGCGATGCCGCCGACGGAGCCGCGCGAAGCCATCGAACGGATGAACACACTCTCGTCTCCGGAAAGATCGCGCATGCGCACGCGGTCGCCCAGCACCGCGCCGCCCGTGAACGGACTCGACGGGTCTACTGCGATGATCGCAATTTTTTTATTCTCGGTTTTGCGATAATGTAACGCGAGTTGATTCACCAACGAAGATTTCCCCGTCCCCGGCGCGCCGGTGACTCCGATGAGATGCGCGAGACCCGTGTGAGGGAACAACTCGACCAGCGCGGCGCGTCCTTCAGTCGAATCGTTTTCCACCTGAGTCAACACCCGCGCCAATGCGAGGCGGTTACCTTCGAGAACGGATTTGTTCAGTGACATGTTCATAAAATGAAATTACGCAATACGTGTGGTGTATTGCGTAATTATTTGATTGCCTCACGAATATCCTTGATGATATCCTCCGTGGAAGCGCCGGGACCGTAAATGCCGGTGATGCCCATCTCTTTCAAGCGCGGCATGTCCTCATCAGGGACGATGCCTCCGATGAAGACCTTCACTTGATCCTGCCCGTTGGCTTTGAGCAATTCCACGATGCGCGGCGCGAGCGCCATGTGCGCACCGGAAAGGATGGAAAGACCGACCACATCCACATCCTCCTGCAAGGCGGCTTCGGCGATCATTTCGGGAGTCTGGCGCAAGCCGGTGTATATGACCTCCATGCCCGCATCGCGCAACGCGCGCGCGACCACTTTCGCGCCGCGGTCGTGCCCATCGAGCCCGGGTTTGGCTACCAGCACACGAATCTTTCGCCCTTGCCCCGGACTGGTTTTATTATCGGTCATGCTTCCTCCGCGAGGGTTGATGCGATGATTATACTATGGTGATGGATGGATAAAAATATGTGAAAAAACTCTTCGATTCGCAATGTCTTTGAAATTTACAGACCTCTTTCGGCAGTTTTGCCACGAATGAAATATGCTATACTCTGTTCATGCAATCGAACATGGCTTGGTCGCAGTGGGCAGAATCACTCAGAAGACTCAAACTGGATGGGCTGGCACTCTGGTTGCTCGAAGCGGGCGCGCCGATCACGGCGCTGGGCGCACAGGTGATGTATGCGGCTCAACCCTTCGTGGGCGGAAAAGACTCCACAGCCATCGCACACATGCTCGAAGACGATGAAGAAATACAGCAATTTACACGCATCTTGCGCGGCGAGGGATCGCAATGACAACACCCGAATTTATCGGATTGGGCGTGTTGATCCTCGCGGCGCTGTTGTTGCTTGTCTTTACCGCATGGAGGCGCCGCGCATCCGGCAATTTGCGTCGTATCGATGCGTATGACCGGCTCAACCGCGAAGTGGGGCTTGCCGTTGAAAATGGAACTCGTTTGCATATTTCTCTCGGACGCGGCAATCTGTTCACGGCACGCGGAGGCTCGGCATTGGCTGGGCTTGCCATGCTGCGCCGCATCGCAGAACGCACCTCGGTCAGTGACCGCCCGCCGATCGTCACCTCCGGTGACGCGGCGTTGACGATTCTCTCGCAGGATACATCTCAATCCGGCTATCGCGCTGTGGGTGCGGAGGAGGGATTCCGCGTCACTGCCGGACGTTTGACCGGACTCTCACCCTTTGCCTACGCCGCCGGGACGCTTCCCATCGCGCGCGATGATAACGTCTCTGCGCACGTGTTGATCGGCGATCTCGGCGCGGAATCTGGGTTGATCACTGAAGCCGCCGAACGGCAGAGTGCAAGCCTGATCGCGGCGAGCGATAACCTCTCCGCGCAGGCGGTCTTTTATGCCTCCGCGCAAGACCCGTTGGTCGGCGAAGAGTTGTTTGCCGCTGGCGCATATACCGGCGCCGGCGCCTCTCACGAAGCGAGCCTCAATGTGCAGGATGTCTTGCGTTGGATCGTCATCGTTGTCATCCTCGTCGGCGCAGCGTTGACCGTTCTCGGGTTTGGTTTTTAATGCGAGTCTTCACCGCGGCATTTGCCATCGCCATTGGTTTGATCGTACTGCTGGGATTTTTCTTCCCGATCCCAGTATTGATGCAATTGCGACTCATCCTCACCGATTGGGCAGTGGTCATCGGCGCGATCGCCATCCTGGTGGGTATCTTCAATTTGGTCTCCGTACACATGGAAAAGATTCGCATGCGCCAGAAAGGGAGTTCATACGGCGTGATCCTCGTTCTGTCTCTCATCGGCACGTTTATCTTTGGTGTTGCGTTCGGCGTCGAATCCCCTTTCATGCAACTGGCTGTGGACGCGGTGATCGTGCCGGTGGAAGCCGCGCTCATGGCGATCCTCGCCATCACATTCGTGTACGCTGGCATTCGCTTGCTCCGCCAAAGACAGGATTTGACCACGGTGCTTTTTCTCGCAGTCGCCGTACTACTTTTGGTGGCGATCATGCCCAAGCCGTTCGATAATTCGGCGATCGATCAATTCATCATCTATCTGACCGGAATGTTCTCGCGCGGCGGCGCGCGCGGCTTGTTGATCGGCATCGCGCTTGGAACATTGTTGACCGGCTTGCGCGTGTTGTTCGGTGTTGACCGTCCGTATGGGGGGAACTAGACATGGCTGACCTTCGATGCCCGACTTGCGGCAAGAACAACCCGGACTTTTTGGATAACTGCCAATTCTGCCAGTCTCCGCTCCGGTCCGAATCAACATTGCATACGGGTGAAAGCCCGGTCAAGAAAAACACCGGCGAGTTGGAACCCATCCTGCCGCAATGGTTGAAGGATGTCCGTCAGCAGGGGCGAGAGTCGGCGGCGAGAGATGCCGAAGAGGAAGCCGCCAAGCCGAAAGTCCAGAAAAATGAACCGCCCGATCTTCTCGCGGGATTGGCATCACAGGCGCGCGGCGATGACGAGGAAGTACCCAGCTGGCTCGCGAGTATAAATCCGATCACCAAGCCTTCACCGGCTGCCTCTTCCACTCCGGAGCAGGAACCCGAACCGGATTTCTTTGCGCAGTTCAAAGAAAGTGGTTCGTCTTCTGCCGAACCTCAAGCCAGCGAACCAGCGCGCGAGGAAATGCCCGCGTGGATGCCGGAGCAGACCGTCTCGCAACCCACAGATGAAAAAGACGAACTCTCTGAATGGTTTGCAAAAGCCTCGCAGGAGCCGTCCACGCCGGTTGAGATCGAATCGGATTCCCCGGAATGGATAAACCCCACCGCAACGCCGTCCTACGCTTTCAAAGAACCGTCGCCTCAGCCCAAAGCCGAGGAGGATTTGAGTTGGCTTCATTCTCTCGAGGATTCATCGAAAGAGGAAGCCCAAACTTCAACTCGACAAGAAACCTCCCAATCGCAAGCTGAGTTGGGTTGGTTGAACGATCTCGCCGATGCCACATCCGATGTTCCGCCGGGGCGCCCCGCCACCGATGAACCGCCGAGTTGGGTGAGGGCGATGGGCGGTGTGGAGGCAAGCGCGCCGGTTCAACCTGCCGAACCCCAAAAAGATTCCAACTGGATGAGTCAACCTGTGCAGGAATCCGCGCCGGCGGAAGAACAGCCTGCCGATTCGAATCCGGTCTGGCTGAAAAGTCCGGAAGGTGAGACGGAGGGTGAATCATCTTCCGACAAGGTTTCACCGTTCACGCGCCGGACGGGTCCGTTGCGCGATGTGATCGACGACGATTTCATGCCGGATTGGTTGAAGAGCGCGACCGAAGAACCTTCGATGCCGGCGCCCGGCGCGCTTTCGGATTGGTTCCGTGAAACGGACCTTGCGCCTCAACCCGCACCTCAACCTGATTCAGACGTCTCCAAAGGATCCACACCCGCAGGCTCCGAGGTGGATTCCTTATTTTCCGTAGATGTGCCTGATTGGCTCGCAAGTTCCGAACCTGATTCAGCAGATGCATCCTTGAAGCCAGCAGAAATTCCAGCGAGCGATTCGCTTGCGCCTGTGGATCTGCCATCGTGGGTGCAGGCGATGCGTCCTGTGGAATCCGCGCTGGATCTTTCGCAGGGTCGCGAAACACAATTCACGGAAAGCGCCGGTCCGCTTGCCGGGCTGGAAGGCGTGATTCCCGTCGCGCCCATCGGTTCCTCGCGCAGACCGAAAGCCGTTTCATTGAAGTTGCAAGCCACCGACGAACAACACGCCGGCGCCGCGCTATTGGAAAAAATTCTTGCGAGCGAAACCACGCCGCGCCCGATCGTTGCACAAACCAACATTGCATCCCAACGCGCGTTGCGCTGGGCGTTATCGGGTCTCTTCCTTGTCGTTTTAGGCGCGATGGCGTTCATGCGCACCGTGTCCATGCCGATTTCAGCCTCCCTGCCTCTCGAAGTTCAGTCGGTGTCCAGCGCGATTGCGCGCCTGCCGCAAAACTCGGAGGTGTTGGTGGTGATAGATTACGAGCCTGCGCTGGCTTCTGAATTGGAAGTGGTGAGCGGACCGATGCTCGATCAACTGGTGTTGACGACGCGCGCGCGTTTGGATTTCGTTTCCACTTCACCGAACGGAACGGCTTTGGTGCGCCGGCTGTTGACGAATACCGGCATCAGCGTGCCTGCTCCGAATGGACTCGATTACAAAGCCGGGGAGAATTACGTCAATCTGGGTTACTTGCCCGGCGGTTATACCGGCGTGCGCGAATTCCTCGAATCTCCGATGGCGCTGTTCCCGCAAGCCAGTGTTGCCGCTTTCACAGAATACGCGGCTGTGATCGTGTTGACCGATCATGCAGAATCCGGTCGCGTGTGGGTCGAACAGTTGTACGCGCGTAACCGGGCGGATACGACATTTTTCTCGGTTCAACCGGTCCTGTTCGCAACCAGCGCGCAGGCAGGACCGATGTTACAGCCATATTTTTCGTCCCAGCAGATCACGGGCATGGTGAACGGGTTGTCCGACGCGGCGCGGTATGAATTCGTGAACAACAGCCGACCCGGCATCGCACGCCGATACTGGGATTCGTTCGGGGTCGGATTGTTGATGGCGACAGCGGCGATCGTTTTGGGTAGTTTGTGGAGTCTCGTCGCCGGGCTTCGAGCGCGCCGCAGTGGGGAGCCGGGGTAATGCTTTCACTCGAATTTTTCTCCGCGCTCGGTGGGTTGATCCTCACGTTGATGGTCTTTAGTTATTTGATCAACGACAACCCGCTCTTTCGCATCGCAGTATATTTGTTCATCGGTGTCGCCTCCGGCTATGCCGCGACCGTGGTGTGGCAATATGTGTTGGTTCCCAAACTGGTGATTGTCTTGCAGAGCGCGGATCCCAACGTATGGTTGTTGACCCTCATTCCGCTCCTGCTGGGTTTCACGTTGCTGGCGAAACTCTTCCCCAAACTTTCATGGCTCGGTAATTTTGCCATGGCGGTGCTGGTAGGCGTCGGCGCGGCGACCGCGCTCGGCGGGGCGGTGCTTGGAACGTTGATTCCGCAGGTCGGTGCTGCGATCGATGCGCTGGACTTTCGATCAGCCACAGACGGGGCGTTCGCAAAACTGATCGAAGGAACGGTCATGCTGGCTGGCACGGTGTTCACGCTCGGATATTTTCAATTCACCGCAAGCCGCGCGCCGGACGGCACACCCAAGCGGAACGCCGTGTTCGAAGGCATCGCCTGGATCGGACGCCTCTTCATCGCTGTCACGTTTGGGGTTCTCTTTGCCGGCGTTTACATGTCGGCTCTGACCGCCATGATTGAACGACTCACTTCAATCATCGACTTTCTTCGTCAATTGATCGGTTTCTGACATATGCCTACTTCTCTTGTTCAAAACGAATCCATTCTCGCCATAGACGTGGGCGCGGCGGTGACGCGCGCCGCATTCTTCGACGTGGTCGAAGGGGAGTATCGTTTTGTCGCGGCGGGGCAGGCTCCCACCACGGCAGAAGCGCCGTTCAAAGATGTTGGAATCGGCGTGCGCGAGGCGATCCGAAATCTGCAATCCATCCTCGGCACAACTTTGCTCGGACCGCAGGATAATAACCTCATCGCGCCTTCTCAAGCCGACGGTTCCGGCGTGGACGCGGTGGTCGCCACCATGTCGGCGGGACCCTCGGTGAAAACGGTGGTGGCTGGTTTGCTCCCGGACGTTTCGCTTCACAGCGTGCGACGTTTGGCTGAATCGACCTATAGCCGCGTGGTCGACTCGCTCGACCTTTCCGATCGCCGGAAACCCGAACAACAATTGGACAGTATCGTGCGGACGAGACCCGACCTCGTCATCCTCGCGGGCGGAACGGACGGCGGCGCGTCGCGCTCCATTTTGAAGATGCTCGAAGCGGTGGGGCTGGCTTGCTATTTGATGCCGGAAGAAAAACGCCCGATGGTGTTGTACGCGGGTAATCGAAAACTGGCAAACGATGTGCAGGAATTACTCGGCGGGCACGCGGGAAAACTTCAGATCAGTTATAACATCCGCCCGTCGCTCGAAACGGAAGATCTCGAACCTGCCAGCCACGAACTCGCCGGTCTGGTGATGAAACTTCGCCAGCGGCAGATCAAAGGCGTGGATGAATTGAATTTGTGGTCTGCAGGAAATTTCCTGCCTACCGCGTACGCCGAAGGCCGGATGATCCGCTTCTTGAGCAAGTTGTACGAATCGAATCGCGGCTTGCTCAGCGTGAACCTGGGCGCGTCCGCGGCGACGATCGCCGCCGGGTTCAACGGCGATCTGACCCTCGGCGTGTATCCGCAATTTGGGTTGGGCGAAAACCTCGGCGGGATTCTGCAACACACCGAGATCGAACAGATCATGCGTTGGATGCCGCTCGATATTTCCTCGAATTCATTGCGCGAATACTTATTCCAAAAATCGTTGTATCCCTCCGCCATCCCTGCCACGCCGGAGGAACATGCCATCCTGCAGGCGGTTGCGCGGCAGGCATTGTATCTGGCAGTGCGAACCGCGCAAAAGGGATTCCCTGCCGGTGCAAGACCCGCACAAGCAGACCTGATGCCCAAATTGGATCTGATCCTCGCGGGCGGCGGCGCGGTCGCGGAAAGCGCGTCGTTGGGGCAAAGTTTGTTGTTATTGCTCGATGCGATTCAGCCGGTAGGCATCACTCCGTTCCTGCTCGACCAGAATAATCTGCTGGCGCTGTTAGGCGCGGCGGCTGTGCGTCACCACTATCTGCCGGTGCAGGTGATCGAATCGGGCGCGTTCATCGGAATGGGAACCGTCGTTTCGGTGGTTGCCTCTGCGAATGTGGGAGATCAGGTCCTGCGCGCCAAATTAGTTTATGAAGATGGAACCGAAGCGCGCGCGGATGTGAAGTTTGGCGGGTTGGAGATCATCCCCCTGCCGAGCGGACAGACCGCGCGCCTGACGTTGGCTCCGCTTCGCCGCGCCGACGCAGGCTTGGGTCCGGGAAGAAGCGGCACGATCACGGTCAACGGCGGCGCGTTGGGAATCGTCCTCGATGCGCGCGGCCGCCCGTTGAGTCTGCCGGCGGATGCTGTACGCCGGCGCGAACTGATGAAACGCTGGTCGTACGCGGTGGGAGGATAATCGAATGCTTGCGCCTGTCTATCACGTTTTGCCCCTTGCCACGATCACGCGTGAACGCAAGTTACCGGTTGCCGGGAGGGTGAGCGCGCACGTGAACCAGCGCGTCAGCCCGACCGACGTTGTCGCCGAGGCGAATTTTGCGCGCGAGCATGTGTTGATCGATGTGGCGCGCACGTTCAATGTGACGACGCGTGTGGCGGACCGTATGATCAAAGTGAATCAGAATGACCGCGTCACGCAGGGCGCGCTGGTTGCAGACGCGGGCGGTCTGATCCCGCGCACCATTCGCGCGCCGCGCGCTGGGCGCGTGATGATCGTCGGCGGCGGGCAGATCCTCATGGAGGTGGGTGATGCGCGCATCGAATTGCGGGCTGGGTTGCCCGGCGTGGTCACGCAGGTGATTCCCGAACGCGGCGTGGTGATTCGCACCGCGGGCGCGTTGATCCAGGGTGTGTGGGGCAACGGACGCATCGACAGCGGCTTGATGACCAGCCTGATCGAAAAGCAGGACGATGTGCTCACCGCAGACCGGCTCGACGTGAGCCTGCGCGGCTCGGTGATCCTTGGCGGGCACGTGCGCGACGCCGACACACTGCGCGCGGCGGCAGAGTTGCCGGTGCGCGGACTCATCCTTTCCAGTTTGTACTCTCCCCTGATCCAAACCGCGTATCAAATGAGGTTTCCGATCCTCGTGCTCGATGGGTTCGGCGCGCTGCCCATGAACACAGCCGCGTTCAAATTGTTGACCACGAACAACAAACGCGAAGCGACGGTGAACGCCGAACACTTCGACCGCTACAACGGGAACCGTCCCGAAGTGATCATCCCATTGCCGGTTTCCTCGGAACCAGCCGAACCGGAAGATTTTTACAACTTTCTGGCGGGTCAAACCGTGCGTATGCGCCGCCCGCCTCACGCCGGCATGATCGGCACCATCGCATCCTTGCGCCCGGGACTCACCCCACTGCCCAGCGGATTGCGCGCGCCCGCGGCGGATGTGAAACTCGAGAACGGGGAGACGGTGGTTGCGCCTTTGGCAAATCTTGAAGTTGTGGGATAATTGCGCGAAGAAGGAAACTTGGTTTGTACGCGCAGTTTCCCGGATAAAGGAGAATGAACGATGTCAAACTTCAACGACGATGTAACATTTGAAGATTCAAATCCCCCGGAGGAATCGAGCAATCGCACATTCCTGTTCGCGGCGGGCGGTTTGGGACTCCTTGTTTTGCTTGCCCTGCTTTGCCTCGGCGCGTATGTGATCTTCTCGATGAATAATAACCAGACCGCTGAACAGACCGCCATCGCGCAAGCCACACAACAAGCCGCGACGATCCAAGCCGGTTTGACTCAGACCGCCGTAGCGCAAGCGCTCACCGCCACCTCCGGCGTGACTGCCACGCTTCCTCCCACGAATACGCCTGTGGTCGCCCAAGTCAGCGTGACCGTCTCCCCGACAGCCAATCCCGCCACCGCCACCGTGGGCGCGGCGTTCACACAGATCGCCGTCTCCACGCAGACGATCATCCCCACCTCCACCGCGTTGCCCAACACCGGCTTTGCCGACGAAGTGGGAATCCCCGGTATGTTCCTCGCCTCGCTCGCGCTCGTGGTTGTGATCTTCCTTGTGCGTCGGTTGCGTGCCGCGCCGGTGCGATAAAAGTTTTTTACTCTCTCGAAGAAACGACCCTACAGGTTGCTCCAATCTGTAGGGTCGTTGTTATTTTATAACTGATGTTACGCAGATAAAGTCAATTTGGTTTCTGTAGCGCGACATTCATGTCGCTCTTGTGCAAGTACAGCCTTAAAAGTGAGACGCTACGCAGTCTCGCAGTACAAACTTTACTGCGATAGGTGAATTTATTACTTCCTTCAACCGCTTATTCTTGGTCCAACGGTTGCGGTTGGAACTTCTGAACCCTCATCCCGGTAGCCACTTCACCAACGTATATCTCTTCGTCCAAGCCGAGCGCGATCGCGTGGGGCCAGACAAACTGCCCGAGGTCCGAACCGTAGGAACCGAAGGAGGAGAGGACATTTCCCTCCGCATCCAACTTCAAGATGCGAGCGCGGTCGGGGAAGAATATCGTTTGATCGCCTCCATCCACAACCCAGATCGTGCCCGTTTCGCCGACCCTAACCGCCCACGGTCTGCCGAGGGAATCATTTTTCCATTGTGTGATGAATTGACCGTCCGAATCGAAGATCTGCAATCGCGCATTCCCTCGATCTGCAACGTAGACTCGCCCGAGCGAGTCGAGCGCGATGCTATGCGGCACGTCGAATTGTCCGGGCTCGTTGCCGAAGGATCCCCAACTCGTGAGATACGTTCCATCGGCAGAGAATTTGATGACGCGGCTGTTGCCATACCCGTCACTGACGTAAAACGACCCGTCGCTTGAAACTGCCACATCCGTTGGCATGTTGAAGTGAGTTGCATCGTCGCCTGTCACACCGCGTTCGCCGAGCGTCATGAGTAAATTCCCATCACGATCAAACTTGAAGACCTGATGCAAGCCCACGTCCGTCAGCCAGACGTTATCTTCATGGTCGACGGTTAAACCGTGAGGCAATACGAAGAAGTCTTCTCCCCATCGATCTTTCAGGTTCCCCGTTTCCGCGTCCAACACGAACATCGTGGGCGATGAAATGAGTTCCAGCCCGAGGTCTTCACCCTCCCAGATCCGCTCTGCGCGATGGAAAACAAAAACGTTCCCGCTCGAATCCACGCCGATGCCTGAGACCTGTCCGATCGTTATACCGCCGGGCAATTGGGGCCAGTTGGGAACCGGGGCATACACTTCCCCGCTCGGTGGAGGGGTCGCGTTATATTTTGCGACTATCCACGCCGCGCCGAAGCCGATTAAGAGGAGAAGGAGAACAATGATTATTCGCCGGGAGGGTTTCATTTTAGAAATTCGGCTGGGGACACTATGGAAATTTCTCGAAATGGGTGTAGAACCAGCAAATCCTTATCCCCGCTCGAATACGAATCTAGCGGGCATCGAGCATAGCTTGCAATTTTTCTTCGGTCAATCCCAGCGCTTGTGCTCTTTCACCGATCTCATCCATGATGGCTTCGAGTGTGCGCGCTGAATCTGCAAATTCTCGCAATAAGATCGAGAACAAAAGCCGAATCTTTGCCTGTTCCTGCGGCGGTGTGTCCTTGTAAATCTTTGCGGCTTCAGAATCCAATTGAACCGTGATACTTGAAAGTGTCATGCTGAACCTTCCTTCAATAATCGATACGTCACGAATATTCAGCGGTAGTTCGATTCTTCTTGCAAATCGTGACGCCAGACTTGACGCAGTGCAACTGCGTCAGAAACTTGTTTTCGTGTTCCACTGATCGTACAAGTATAACACCGGTGTTACACCACGCTCCTTGCCACCTGCTCGCCATAACCGAGCAACGACTTCACCATTGCCTGCGTCCGCCCTTCGGCGTAGACTCGCAGAACAGGTTCTGTGCCTGATGGACGAATCAACAACCAAGAGTCGTCGGTCATGATGTATTTCACGCCGTCGCGTTGACTCACCTCCGCAACCTTCTCACCTCCGATCTCTGCGGGAGCCTGCTCCGTGAGAAATTCGGTCATTTCCTTTTTGGCGACGGGGCGGCTGAGGCGTAAATCCGTGCGTTCATAAAAGGCAGGACCGACATCCGAGAGCAAATCTTCCACCATGCCTTGCAATGTCTTCCCTGATTGGGCGATCATCTCGACGAGCAATAAGCCCATGATGGGACCGTCCCCCTCGGGAATGTGTCCCTTGAACGAGATGCCGCCCGATTCTTCACCGCCGATGAGCACATCTTCCTGCATCATGTAATCCGCGATGTGATTGAAACCCACAGGCGTTTCATACAACTTCAAGCCATAGCGTTTGGCGAGGCGGTCGATCATGCGGGTGGTGGAAACGGTGCGGACAACTGCTCCGCTCCAACCGCGATTTTCCACGAGATATTTCAAAGATAATGCCATGATCTTGTGCGGGTCAACGAACGTGCCGCGCTCGTCCATTGCACCGATGCGGTCTGCGTCGCCGTCGGTCACCACGCCGAACGTGCCCATCCCTGCGCTGATGGCGGAGGCGAGCGCGCCGAGATTTTTCGCGATCGGCTCCGGGTGGACGCCTCCAAAGCCGGGGTTCATCTCGCCGCGTATTTCGGCGATCTCGCAGCCTGTTCCCTGCAAAAAGGATTTGATGACCCCGCGTCCCGAACCGAACATGGCATCCACCACGAAGCGTTGGGGATTGTCCGCTATGGCGTCGACATTGATCAACGTCCGCAGGTGATCGAAGTAGGCGGGCAATGGATTGAACTTCTGGATCAACTTCGCCTCACGTGCCTTCTTGAAATCCATCAGGTTGGGTCCGCGCGCCTGCTCCTCGTTGTCGTTGATGTACACTTCTACGCGGCGGCATTGTTCGGGCAGGGCAGAGCCGCCGAACGCGCCCTTGAGTTTGACCCCGTTGTAGCGCGGCGCGTTGTGCGAGGCGGTAATCATCACGCCTGCGATGGCGCGGTTGTGTTTCACCGCGTACGAAATGGCGGGCGTGGGCGAATCGGATTGCGCGAGCAGGACGGTGAATCCGTTGGCGGCGAGCACGCGCGCAACTTCACCGGCGAAGCGATCCGAAAGAAAGCGCGTGTCGAACCCCACTACGATTCTTTTTGGGTCGGGCGCGTTGTCACCGTTACCGGTCTTGTCCACAGGACTGCTTCGCTTGTCCCAGTGGTCCGAGTCCACTGCATCCGCGATGGCTTGTGTGACGATCCGCAAATTATCGAACGTGAACGAGTCGGAGATCACGGCTCTCCAGCCGTCGGTTCCAAAGTGAATGGGCATGAAGTTTCCTTTTTATGAAATGCAAAACTTGTGAACCGCGAAGCTCGCTAAGAGCGCCAAGAAAATTAAATCTTTGTGTTCTTTGCGCTCTTCGCGGTAAATATTTTAGGGCGTTGACGTGACTTCCGGTGTGGGCGAGGGTTGCCAATCGGCGATGGGCGTGGCGGTGACGAGCACGCCTTGGATCATCCAACCCTCCACGCGCACATCGTTGACGATGGCGAACACGTGCACCCAGATCACACCGTTGACCTCCTGAAAATCGTTGGGGATGATGGTGACGGTGGCGCCGTTGCCCAAGGTTGCGAGGACTTTGCCGCCCGGCTTTTCTCGGATGAATGCCCCGCCTCCCTCCGCCGCGCGAATCTGGGCGATGATGGGAGTGGGTTCGGCTGTGACGGTGGATGTCGGCGTTTGGGTGGGCGGAAGCGACGAGGGTTGAGTTGGACGGGGCGTGCGCGACGGAGTGGATGTGGGAACGCCGATGAAAACGGTCGCGGGCGAAGTTGACGACGGCGCTTCGGTTGGAGCAAGCGCGAGGGTGGATGTCGCTGCCGCAGTTGGGGTAGGCGGAGGCGTGGCGAGACCCGTGCGTATCTTCATCCAGTCATCGAAGTTGGTGAGGAACACCATCGCAGTGATGATGACGATCAACGTGACGGCAGTCAGTGAAATGCCGCTGAAGTTGATGGGATAGAAACGCAAAAAGAAGAGCGTGAGGATGGCGAAGAAGGTAGCCCACGCGAAGTGCGCGAGGAACACGAGCAATCCTTGGGGCCAGATCTCGCTGACGCCGCTCCCCAAACCGAATCCCGCCGCACACAACGGAAGGAAAAATTCATACGCTACCAGCGCGCTAGGCAGATACGGTCGTTCCTCCGAGCGCACGAAGGAAATGGTAAGCACGATCGCGCCGATGGTGAGCGTGAGAAAATCGGGCCACCACAATCGGCTGTGAATGAACGCTTCGTTGAAGTTGAGCGGACCGAACACGCGCGAGGCAAAGCCGGCGAGCAAGCCGCTGATGAAGATGAGCGCGGAACTTAGCAGGAGCGCGGCGAGCGTTTGCACGAAGAAGCGCGTGGAACCGGCGATGGTTGCCAATGAGAATCCGACCCACGGTGTAAGCACCGGCGCGACGAGGATGCCAAAGATGAGCAACGCCTGCGAGTTGACGAAATACCCCGCGCCGAGGATCACACCGGCGACGAGCGCGAACACGAACAGTTCATAGGAAGGGAAGGCGCGGCGCGCGAGATGCTCGAACAACGCGGCGCGGCCGGCTTCATCGGTGGGGAAGTAGGCGCGCCGCAACGCGCGCCGCCTGCGTGCGCGGGCAGGGACGAAATCCTGTTCGGGATCGGGCTGTGCTGGGGGTTCGGTGTAATCCATGGATTTCAATTATACAGGGATAGAACGTTGGATGGAGGATGCATATGAAACCACCGCTTTCACATTATTGACACGACTATTTCATCGTGTATAATTTCGTCCGCACCAGCGGCTCCGTAGCTCAATGGTAGAGCAGTTGACTCTTAATCAATTGGCCCGGTGCTTCGGGTCCGTAGCTCAATGGCAGAGCAAGCGCCTCTTAAGCGTTAGGTTCTCGGTTCGACCCCGAGCGGACTCACCATAACTAGGGTCTAACACATAATAATGACCATAATTAGGTCATGGGTGTTGGGCTCTAGGCTTTTTAAGACCAAAGAAGGATTTTAAAATCCCAGTTAATTTCGAGCGAGTACACCTTAAGTACACCTTATGGAAAAAGAAAATGAAACAGTGTGCAACATGCCGTGAATGGAAAAAAGAGGACGACTTCAACTGGCGTTTCAAATCCCTCGGTATTCGCCATCCAACTTGCAGAGAGTGTCATAAACCTTTTCGAAAGAATTGGTATGAAAACAATAAGAAAAGACACCTTCAGCAGGTGAAGGAAAGGAAACACGAAGCGCGAAATGCAGCGCGTGAGTTTGTTTATAATTACCTTTCAACTCATCCGTGCGCTGAATGCGGCGAAGCTAATCCCGTTGTCTTGGAATTTCACCACAGAGAAGGGAAAGAAAAAGCTATTAGTGAAATGGTCGGCGGGGGATACCCGATTGAAACAATTCGGTCAGAGATTGACAAGTGCGATGTTCTTTGCGCTAATTGTCACCGCAAGAAAACAATGAGCGAAAGAGGATGGTTTCGAGGAAGAAAATAAGTGGGTTTCATCTTAAAATATCCCTGTGATTTATCTGTTATTGCTTGGTCTTGTGATGTTCGCTTTGGTAAGCTTGAATGAATTGAGGTTGGAATTCTTGCCTTTGCCCCCTAACACTTTTGGCTTTCTGGCTTATAACTAAAGCATTTGAAAAGCATTGAACGGGGACTCATATCGTATTTCGAAGCTTACTCCTACCTCTATGCCGATCCTTTAAGTCAATGATTAAGATGGTAATCAATAAAGCCTGTACTTGATCCTTTTCACCAAGTTCACCCTCAAATGGGTCATTTCTCTTTGCTCCTTTCAGTTTTTCAAATGCATCTAAAAACACTTCATCCTCGACAAGCCAGTCATATAGATCATCTATTTTCATGCCTATTCTCTTAGACAGAACCTCAAGGCTTAGTTGCTCGCCATTCTGAAACTTCACCTTCTTGAGAGTTTCGCCTATCTCCTCAATGATTTGCTGTATTGGTCGTTCCTGATTCATAGATTGTATGCGTCAATCCATCACCTCTTACAAAAAATACTTTGCTACCCTTTATTTCACTACACAAATCATGCACTATTTCTGGATTTCCCGAAATGCCAACTCTCACTCTTAGGCCACAATCAGGGCAGATCCATTTGTGAAGAGTTGATTTTCCTTTGTCTTTTTTAGGTCGAAACCAATCCCCCATTTTGTCATCCTCGGCCAGATCAATTCTCGGTACATCTGTAGGGCGGGGGATTCCCAATTCCTCCATCAATTGCGCAAACACGCCATCCGCAACAGCAACATGACAACCCCGAACGGGTAGGGGATGCAATCCCAAACTCTCGCATTTAGCGATAAATTCCTTGTTGTGGGATACCTTGCCTGGTCTTACCGGATGTAGTCCAAAATTCTGTTGCCAAAGATGGACTTGCTCGTGAAGTAATGTTTCTAACTTTGCCCATTCACCCCAAATCCAGACTCTCTTTCCTTCGATATTCACATAGTGAGCCGTATTGAAAGTTATTTCATCGAGCAGTCCTTGTGGATTTCTGTGAAGCGTGTACGTGGCTAATGTCTTTTTATTCCGCAAATCAAGAAATGATATTACAGGGTCAGGGAGTCTTTGGCGATCAGTCAGGAGTATCGGGTCTAAAAACCTGTTTTTAAACAAGAGTGCCATTTCGTACAAATATTGCGCTTCTTCAGAATATTCCCAATCATGTGCATTTTCGGCGTTCCTCTTAACCGCAGGTTTTGGATCAAAGTCCTCAATAAGCTTTCCCTCTTTGCCCATAGATTATTGCTCTAACTATTTCTGCTCCTTTCATACTTTGCAACCGATTCACTGATAAACATGCCTTGACTCTGTAAAAACTCACATATTGCCAAATCAAGTAAGACTGTAAGAGGAATTCCCGTGATCAACTTCAATTGATATAGGCTTCTTATCCTATCACTGTGAATCTTCGGCTGATAAAGATTTTCATCGTTTTGGCGGTTTATCCTGTCTTTCATCGTTTATCCAGCAACTTCTAAGAAGGGGCATATATCTACGCTACCAATCTAAATAAAGAAATTCAAGACTCAGAGTTTGAGGATAATGGCGCCTCACAAGCCTTTGTATATCAAGAAGGAACTATTGACTATTCATTCAGCCCAAAGTTTACTAATATTCAGATAGCTCCATGTACAAGGAACGCAGAAATGAACGGCCAAAAATCCGATTTACATGCGATGGTGTCTATGAACTAACCACCGGCCCTTATGATGAATCTAACCCTCAATTTGATTGCCTTAAGCCTGCTATGGACGACAATGGGAGATACATAGTTGTTGATTGTTGGGTAACTGATAGTCAGGGAAATATTCACCCAGGCCTTACCGTTTCCCCTGTGCCAGTGTCTGTTAGTAACATTGGTGCAATGGTACGACACATTTCTTCTTAGACGACAAAGTCAATCCATACTGTTTAAGTGATGTGATAACTCAAAGAACAACAAAAGAGTGCATGTTCGTCAAACCACCAAAACTGCGAACATGCATTATGAGTGCGCGCGCGGAAAGGCTCTGTGTGGGTGATGGGCGGAAAATCTATGGTTTGACGAACTTGAATCTAGAATGCTAGAATGAAATTGGTATGGGGGACATATCTCTGAGGCGAGCAATTGATGAGTATGAAAGTATCTATTTGGCTTCTCGTAATTTTGTCCAAAGAACAAGGGAAATATATCTGAGTGATTTGGAGAACCTAATTCGGTTCTTACTTCAACTGGGACTTCAAAAAGTAGATGATATTGAACTACCCCAACTTCAACGATACCTAGCCCACCTTGACCATCGGGGACTTGCTGGGTCAACGCGCAAACGCAAGGTGGTAGCCATTCGATCCTTCTTATGGTACCTCTATCAGGCGCGATATCTTCGTACAAATCTTGCAAAGCGTTTAATACCCCCGTTTGCGGCGCCACAGTCTCCGCGATTCCTTACTCGAGCCGAATATACAAAAGTGTTAGAAGCAGCATCTCATAACAGACGGGATTTCGCTTTAATTCAATTATTGTTACAGACTGGAATAAAGCTTTCCGAAGTTACTCGGTTAAGAGTCACTGATTTGGAACTTGATTCGGGCAAAGACAATTTCGGGCGGCTCTTCATCAGGGCGGGGGAGCGCCGTAGTGAGCGAATCGTCGAGTTAAATCAAAAAGCCCGCATTGCTTTGGAATGGTATGTTAGGCAGCGATCACCCGCCAATGATTCTGCGCTTTTCATCAATCGTTTCGGACAGCCTTTAAGTGTTCGAGGGGTTGAGAAGGTTGTCAAAATGTATCTGACACAAGCAGGCACACTGAACGCTAGTGTTCAAACTCTCCGGAACACCTTTGGCATTTATCAAGCCGAGAAGGGGACAAGCCCAGAAACTATTCGAAAAATCATGGGGCATAAACTTCTAAGATCGACTGATATTTATTTTTTCAAGCGCACATACATTCACGAAAAATGAACCTGCCGGTCACACTCAAAAAAACTCCGAGAGAATAGCCACTTGTTGCAGTACCTGCAACATGCCTCCCGTACAGTGGACGCAATTCCACAATATGGAGGCAGATATGGCAAGACCAACGAACCATGACCGCGCGGAGAAAATCTATCGTAAAATAGAAGAACATCCGGGGGAGAAGCCGGGGTTCATTGCCCGCCTGTTGGGGCTGCATCGCAGTGAAGTGACGCGCTCACTGCCCGCATTGGAGCAGAAGGGTCTGCTGCTCAGTGAGGACGAAAAAGGAGGATTGTGGCCGTTCAAAAATCACACAAAGTAATGAAAGTGTTGCAGAATCGGGCAAGGGTATGTGCTATTCTGTTGTAACGGATTGAACTCAAAACCAGTTCGACGTTACAGGGAGCAGATATGAGCGGAATGAACAAAGCAGAACGATTGGACGAGATGAAGCGACTTTACATCCAGCGCGCTTATTCTGATATTGACATGGCGGCACGTTTGGGAACCACCCGCGAGACCGTATTCCGTGACCGCAGGGAGTTGTCTTCTCAATATCCCATCGAAAAAGACGACGAAGGGCGTTATCACATCCCGCGCGCAAAGTTGATTTCGGAGATCAAGGTCAATTTGCACGAAGCGTTGACCTTGTACCTCGCCGCCCGCAAAACCTCCCGCCAGACCCGCTTTCACCAGCCACACACTGCCAACGCCGTGGAGAAACTCGCGGCGGTACTTCGCCAGCCGATGACCGAGCGTCTCCTGAAATCGGCAGACCGCTTGTTACAGCAGGAAAAGAATCCAGACAAGATAAAGATCATCGAGACAATCGCCCAAGCTTGGGTGGAGCAGAGAAAAGTCCGCATCGAATATCAGGCATTGGGCAGTGATAGTCTCACTCGCCACACCATTAGCCCATACATTATCGAGCCGTCCATCTGGAGCGACAGCGTGTACGTGGTTGCGAAAAGCGACTTCAACGACAGGATATTTCCGTTCAAGATCGAACGCATCCTTTCCGCTTTTCTTTCGGGCGAGACGTTTGAAATCCCCGAATCGTTCGATGACGAGCTATTGCTCAAACACGCTTGGGGAATTTGGTATGCGGATCAGAAGCCCGATAAAGTCACCCTGCGCTTCTCCCCCACCGTAACCCGCCGCGTGAAAGAAAGTATCTGGCATCCGCTGGAGAATGTGACCGACACCGACGACGGCGGATGTATCTGGAACGCCGAAGTCGCCGAGTGGCGCGAGATGCTCCCCTGGGTGCGCGGCTGGGGCGCGGACTGTGAAGTCCTCGAACCCAAAGCCTTGCGCGAGGAGCTGACAAGGGAGGCGCAATCGTTGGCGGAATTGTATAAGGTGATGGAAGAGCAAGTAAAGAAAATGGTCTATTACGGTCATTCGAGAAAAGATAAGCCGAAATCGGAATGGCAACCGTTGATCGAGCATTTGACCAACACGGCTGACCTGGCTGAGACGTTTGGGACAGATGCGGGCATTTCGGAATTAGCGCGCACTGCGGCGTTACTGCACGACATTGGGAAATATTCCAAAGAATTTCAAAAGCGGCTGGATGGTTCAGGTCAGAAAGTGGATCATGCCACCGCGGGCGCAAAAGAAATACGGAACTTGTTTAATAAAGATCAAAACCAAAAATATTTTGCCGACATACTGGCTTATTGCATTGCAGGACATCATACAGGCTTACCCGACTATGGTGACAGCACCGATGTAGACGGAACAGGAACGTTATTGGCGCGGGTTGAGAAGAAACCACTCAAAGATTACAGCGCGTATAAAACCGAAATAGAAACCAGCACATTAACCCTGCCTGTCCATGTCAAATTGCGCCCCGATAAAAAACAGCCAGGGTTTTCGTTTGCTTTTCTCACCCGCATGATCTTCTCCGCTTTGGTGGATGCCGATTTTCAAGAGACGCAAACCTATATGAAAGATGACCTGACGCCGCGCGGTGGGCATGAGAGCATCGAGCAACTCTGCGAAAAGTTCAACGCTTATTTACGCAAGTTCGACAACCCAGAAAACGAGATCAACAAGAAGCGGACTGAAACTTTGAAAGCCTGTATCGAGCGAGCCGATTCAAAACAAGGCTTTTTCAAACTCACCATCCCAACAGGCGGCGGGAAGACAGAGTCTTCAATGGCGTTCGCGCTAAATCATGCTGTCAAGCACGGGCTAAAACGGGTAATTTACGTCATCCCGTTTACCAGCATCATCGAGCAGAATGCGGGCAAGTTCAAAGAAAGTTTGGGCGAAGAAAATGTTCTCGAACACCACTCCAATTTCGATTGGAAGAAGGGAAGCGGAACAGATTCGGAGTCTGCCGATGACGAGACCAAAGATGCAATGGATAAATTGAAACTGGCTTCGGAAAATTGGGATATTCCAATTGTCGTTACGACGAATGTTCAATTCTTCGAGTCGTTGTTTGCCAATAAATCTTCCCGTTGTCGCAAGCTGCATAACATCGCAAAAAGCGTCATTGTTTTTGACGAAGCGCAAACTCTGCCGCGCGAATTTTTAGACCCGTGTATGCTCGCGGTTAAGGAGTTGGTGACAAACTACGGAACCAGTGTAGTTTTTTGCACAGCAACCCAACCCGCCTTAAATCAACATTTGCCAAATATTGAGTTGAAAGAGCTTGCTTCAGACCCACAAGCCTTGTTTGATTTTTACAAACGAGTGCAAGTAACAAACATTGGCAAAACACCAGACGCGGACTTGATCGAGAAGATACAGAAACATCTGCAGGCATTGTGTATCGTCAACACACGTAAACATGCCAAAGGATTGTTTGACCAGTTGGAAGAAGATGGGCGATTTCATCTGTCCACGCTGATGTGTCCCGCTCACCGCAAAGAAGTTTTGAAAACGATTCGATCCTTGCTTGCGGACAAAAGCAAACCAATTTGCCGCGTGATTTCGACTCAGGTAATGGAAGCAGGCATTGACGTGGATTTCCCCGTCGGCTTTCGCGCATTGGCTGGTTTGGATTCAATTGTCCAGGCGGCGGGACGAGTCAACCGCGAGATGAAACGCGGCGTGAGCGATATATTTGTCTTTGACCCTGAGACGCCTCACATCAAACGTAAGCCGATTTTTATCGAACAGGGCGCGAGAGTAGCTGAAAGCATCTTGCGGGATTATGGCGACAACCCTGAATCGGAACTGGCGATTGGAAAATATTTCGAATTACTGTACAGCCTGCAAAGCAAGGACGGATTTGACGTGAAAAAGATTATCGCCTGTTTCCACAAAGACACAGACGAGCTGGATTTCGATTTCAAAAAAGCGGCAGATGAATTCAGAATGATCGAAAACAACACGGTCGCTGTTGTGATTCCCTATAACGAGGAGGCAAAGAAAATTCTTGAACAAGCCCGACATCATCCCTTTCCCTATAAGTTTGCAAGGCAGTTGCAAATGTACACGGTCAATATCTATGAAAAGGAATTTGAAAGAATACGAAGCAAAGGAGTCATTGAGACATATAACGAAACCTATGAAATACTGACCAATATGGATTTTTACGACGAGCAGACTGGGCTTGTCCTTCCCGCGGACGCTGGCGGGGATGCGTTGTTTTTTGATGGTTGATATTTTTATGTCGTTGCGAGGAGGGTGCTCTTCCCGACGAAGCAATCTCCTGTTACGAGGAGACTGCTCACCTGCACTGCATCCGCAGCGCGGTGCAAGTGTCGGCAAAACCAAGAGCGCCTCGCAGCGACATGATTCAAACATAAAGGAGGTTCTATGGGATACGGAATCAAGATTCGAGTAAGCGGCGATTATGCCCTGTTCACTCGCCCCGAAATGAAAGTGGAGCGTGTCAGTTATGACATCATCACCCCATCGGCGGCGCGTGGAATCATCGAAGCGGTGTACTGGAAGCCCGCCATCCGCTGGGTGATAGACAAAATCCACGTGTTGAAAGAAATAGAGTTCACCAACATTCGGCGCAATGAGGTGAGCGAGAAGGCTTCGGAAAGAAAGCCTTATCTGGTGGCGACCGAAATCCGCCAACAACGCGCCGCGCTCGTGTTGAAAAACGTGGAATACATCATCGAGGCACATTTTGAGATGACGGATAAGGCAGGCGAGACAGATACCGTTGAGAAACACTACAACATTATCCTTCGCCGCCTGCGCAAAGGGCAGCAATTCCATGCGCCTTGTTTGGGAACGCGGGAATTTGGCGCAAAAGTGGAATTGATCGAGGACAGCGAGCCAACTCCGCAAAGTCCGCTCGGAGATATGGAATTAGGCTGGATGCTAAATGATCTGGACTTCTCGGATTCAGAAGATATCAAGCCGCAATTCTTCCGCGCCTCTCTGAAAAACGGCGTGTTGGACTTGACGAATTTGGAGGTGCGACAATGATTCTCCAGGCATTGACTCGTTACTATGATATTTTAGTGAATGATGAAGGTAGTGATATTGCGCCGCCTGGATACAGCACTGTTAATGTTAGTTTTTCTCTCGACCTGTCAGCCAAAGGAGAGTTGTTGGGAATTTTTCCTTTGGCAAGAGAGGAGAATGGCAGAAAAATTTTGCAACGTATGCTGGTTCCAGAACAGGTAAATCATACTAACAAAGTTTCTGCTTTTTTCTTATGCGATAACAGCACCTATGTTTTGGGAATTTCTGACAGAGAAGACCCTTCCTATGGCGTTAAACGTTTTGAGGCTTTTCGTCAATTCAACACAGACCTCTTGAAGAGTGTAGACTCTGCGGCAGCGAAGGCGTTGGTTGCTTTCTTGCATAACTACACTCCTCTAACAAGTAAGAACAATCCTGTTATTGCAAAAGATATGGAGGGTCTTTTAGAAGGCGGCAGAATCGTATTTCAATTGCACGATGGTAGTGGCTATATCCATAATGACCCTGCTGTTATACATGCTTGGGAAAATTCCAGAGCAGGCACTGACGCGATAATTGGTCAATGCCTCGTAACTGGAGATAAATCTCCCATCGCACGGCTACACCCAAGTTTACAAGGAATTCGTGGCGCTCCAGCAACGGGAGTTAAGTTGGTAAGTTTCAACGAAAGAGCCTACGAGTCTTACAACCGTGTCGAAGAACAAGGGTTGAACTCTCCCGTTGGAGAAAAAACTGCATTCGCCTACACCAAAGTGCTAAATCATTTGTTATCAGACGCAAATGAAAACAAAAAGTTTTTTGTTGGCGATACCACTGTAGTTTATTGGGCTGAGAGCGATAACAATGGTTACGCACGCGCGTTTATGGGGCTGTGTGAACCAGAGATGGTTGACATTGAAGAAAATCCAGATGAGATAAAAAAGCCTTTACGAAACAAAACGGCAGAAAAAAAGATTAAGAACGTTGCCAACAAGGTAAGAAAGGCACAGGCTTTGGACGTAAGCCGCCTTCGTGAAGGGCTGACTGGAAACCCGCGCTTTTATGTTCTTGGGTTAGCCCCAAATAAATCTCGTGCAGTGGTGCGTTTCTATCATAGTGATCCTTTCGATAAAGTTGTCGAAAAGATTATGCAACATTATGAGGATTTAAAGATTGACAAAGAGTTTGAGGATCAACCTACCTACTTAACTATCCAACGTATTTTAGATGAATGTGCTTCTAAAAAGATCACAGACAAGGCAGAAAGGCAGAAGAGCATTGCATTACAGGCTGGTTCAACCTTTCGCGCCATTCTCCAAAATACGCAATATCCAGCCGCGCTGTTCAACGCCGTTCTAATTCGTGTTCGCGCCGATATGGATAGCGAAGATAAAAAGAAAAAGGAGAAAATCTACAAAATCAATTATGTGCGAGCCGCGATCATCAAGGCATATCTTGTTCGTAAATATCGAAGGCAACCTGAAAATCAGTTCAAGGAGGTACTTACCATGTCACTGAATGAGCAAGCCACCAATCCCGCCTATGTGTTGGGACGCCTGTTTGCCGTATTAGAAAGAGCGCAAATAAACGCCGCGAAACCTATCAAGTTGGACTCGACAATCAAAGATCGTTACTTTAGTTCGGCGTGTGCTTCACCTGCGAGCGTTTTTCCTGTTTTATTGCGTCTCTCGCAACATCATATTTCCAAAGCAGAGTATGGTCGGTTTTATGAAAAACAAATCGGCGAAATTCTCAACCTGCTTGACATAGAAAATAACCCTATCCCTGCACGACTGACGCTTGATGAACAAGGTGTTTTTGTGCTTGGATACTATCATCAGCGTGTTTTCAGAAACAACAACGATTCTACTGAGTCAACTTCAACTGAAACAAACTAATCCAAAGGAGATTAACCATGACTACACCTATTTCCAACCGCTACGAATTTGTTTTGCTCTATGATGTGGAGAACGGCAACCCTAACGGCGACCCTGACGCGGGCAACATGCCGCGCATTGACCCTGAAACAGGCTACGGCATTGTGACCGATGTGTGCCTCAAGCGCAAAGTTCGTAACTACGCCGAGCTGGTCAAAGGTAACTCAAAAGGTTATCGAATTTATGTCAAAGAAGGTACGCCTCTCAATCAAAACCATGTTGAAGCCTATGAAGCCATTGGTCTTAAAACAAAGGCTGATGCAACTCTTGACCAAGTTAACGAAGCCCGCGCATGGATGTGCAAGAATTTCTTCGATGTCCGCACTTTTGGCGCGGTAATGAGCACAGGCGATAACTGCGGGCAAGTGCGCGGTCCCATTCAGATCAATTTCTCACGCAGCATTGATCCCATCGTCCAACAGGAAGTAACCATCACCCGCCAGACCGTAACTCGCATTGAAGATGCGGCAAATGAGCGCACAATGGGACGCAAGCACGTTGTTCCCTACGCCTTGTATAAGGTTGAGGGATATGTCTCTGCCAAACTCGCTAACGATGAAACGAAGGGCACTAAATTCTCGGAAGATGACTTGAAACTCTTCTGGGATGCATTGGTCAACATGTTCGAACATGACCACTCTGCCGCTCGTGGCAAGATGGCATCACGCAAACTCTTTGTCTTCAAGCACAAGGACGAACTCGGCAATGCGCCCTCACATAAACTCTTTGACATGGTGAAGGTTGAAAGGAATGATGGCGTCGTCATTCCGCGCAAATTCGGCGATTACGTCGTGAAAGTGGAAGGTAGTGCACCTGATGGTGTGGAGTTGATCGAGAAACTGTGACCCCCGAATACACCCAAGACGACCTCCTGCCTCTCTCAGGCATACAGCATTTCCTGTTTTGTCGCAGGCAGTGGGCGCTGATCCACATCGAGCAGCAGTGGAAGGAAAACACGCTCACTGCCGAGGGACGCATCATGCACAAGCGCGCCGATGATCCCTTCTTCACCGAAACGAGGAACGGGGTCATCACGGCGCGGTCAGTGCCGATTGCTTCCTATCGGCTTGGATTATCGGGCTTGTGCGATGTGGTCGAATTCACGGAATCAGCCGATGGCGTGAAACTGCCCAACCGTGAAGGGCTGTATCTGCCTTCGCCGATTGAATACAAGCGCGGCAAGCAAAAACAAAACCACAGCGACGAAGCACAGTTGTGTGCGCAGGCAATGTGTCTGGAGGAAATGCTTTCGGTGGCAATCCCAAAAGGTTTTCTGTACTACGGCGAAACCCGTCACCGCGTGGAAGTTGAATTCACTACAGAGTTGCGAACGCTCGTGAAAGACATGTCCAATGAAATGCACAATTATTTCAGCCGCGGGTATACCCCGCGCGTCAAACCATTCAAAGGTTGCCGTTCGTGCTCGCTTGCGGATGTGTGTTTGCCCGTGTTACAGGGCAAAGTGATTGCGGCGTCGAAGTACATCAAACAGAATATAGAACAAACCTGACAGGTTTCCTCATGACGAAGGTTAATTGGACTTCTCAGAATGGAAAGATACTTGATCTGCTGTGGCTCTATGGAAACCTGTCAGGTTTTTAACCCATGAAACATCTTGGAAACGTCCTCTACGTCACAACACCCGAAGCCTTCCTCTCCCTTGACGGTGAAAACGTCGTCATCAAAAAGGAAGACCCACAGGGTTCGGTCGCATCCACGCGCCTGCCTTTGCACAACCTTGAAAACATTTTCTGTTTTACGTGGCAGGGAGCGAGTCCCGCGTTGATGGGCGCGTGTGCAGATCGAAATATTGGGTTGTGTTTCCTTACACCCAACGGACGATTTCAGGCACGAGTCACGGGGAAGGTGAAGGGGAACGTTCTGCTACGGAAGAGGCAGTTTGAATGGTCGGAGAAAGAAGCGCAGAGTCTTCCTATCGCTACATCCTTTTTGCTTGGGAAAATTTCCAACTGCCGCAAAGTGCTTGATAGAGCGATCCGTGATCATTCCATGTTGGTGGATGTCAAGACGTTGACAGGCGCATCCATCTTCCTGAAAGAAACATTTAAGGCGTTGCCATCCTGCAACTCAATCAGCGACCTCATGGGGTTTGAAGGAAGCGCGGCGAAAGTGTACTTCAGTGTGTTCGATCATATGATCCTACATCAACGCGATGACTTTTTCTTCAAGGAACGTTCGCGCCGCCCGCCTCTGGACAATATGAATAGCCTGCTCTCGTTTCTCTATACGTTGCTGACAAACGA
>CAZQES010000002.1:39583-61837 GCA_964591425.1 uncultured Anaerolinea sp. | reverse complement strand
ATCCCCTCCAGCATACACCGATGCCACGCCCCAAGCAAGTTCATTCTAATAACGCCAGCCGTTACTTATTCTTCCACACCGTAAAATCTTTCAAAATCGAACCGCCGAGAAATTCCCTCATAATTGAAGTCTCCGGCACGAGATTGAGATCGAGCGGCACGAACCATTCTAAAAACGCGAGCAGGCGTTTGGCTTCGATGTATTCCGGCGTGCCGTATTGCACCTGCCGGATCAACGGTTCGGCGAGGGGTTTGAGCGCCGCCATTTCGTACACCAATGCTGAGTTGAACATCACGTCCGCATTTTCTTGATTCGGGAAGATGTATTTCGCTTCGCCGCGCCGGACGGACTCCCAGCGGGAGATGGTTTGGGTGGCGGTGTAACCGCGCTCGCGCGCGTCGCGGACGATGCGCCGCAGGAGACGCGTATCGGTGGTGGAGACTCGGTTGTGGCGATCAAGATTCAACTGGGTGAGAGCCGAGATGTAAATCCGAAATGCCTCGCCGCTGAGACTCTCTGGGATGAGCCGCGGCTCGAGTCCGTGAATCCCTTCGAGGATGATCGGCTGTCCGCGCGCGAGTCGGATGACCTCCCCCACCTCCCTCAGCCCGGTTCGGAAGTTGTAGCGCGGCAGTTGCACTTCGTCGCCGTGGATCAACTTTTGCAAATGATCGGCGAGCAGTGGAAGGTCGAGCGCTTCGAGCGCTTCGAAATCGGGTTTGCCGTCTTCGCCGAGCGGGGTTTTATCGCGCGCCAAAAAATAATTATCGAGTTCGAGCGGGAAGGGCGAAATGCCGAGCGCGAGCAATTGCACCATGAGCCGTTTCGAGAACGTCGTTTTGCCCGCAGACGAGGGACCCGAAACCAGAATCAAATGCGCGTGTTCGATCTTTTCAGCGACTTGACGCGCGATCTGCGCGAGCCGCTGTTCGTGGAACGCCTCTGAGACCAGCACGATCTCATCGCCGCGTCCGCTTTCGATGGCGTCGTTGAGCGAACCGACGTTCGAGATGCCGAGTTTTTCGAGCCAGCCTCCGTATTGCAAAAACGTCGCGAGCAGTTTTGGGTAATCGGGCATCGGCAACAGTTCATTCGGGTTTCTTCGGCTGGGATACAACAAGGTAAAGCCGTCGCCAGTGAGGACGAGATCGAACCACTGCAAATAACCGGTGGACGGCACCATGTAGCCGTGATGATAGTCCATGCGTTCGTTGAGGCTGTAGAGCGTGAGATACGCCTTCTTGCGATATTTCAACAACTGCACTTTATCGTCCTCGCCGCGCGAGAGGAAATAATCCATCGCTTCTTTCAACGGGACTTCTTTTCGCACGAAGGGCAGGTCGTCCTTGACGATCTTCTGCATCAACACTTTCAACACACCCAGTTCCGATTCAGAAAACGGTTTGCGTCCCTTCACCTCGCAGTAATACCCGCCAGACGCAACGGAATGGTCGATGAACAACGTGGCGTGCGGATACATGTCCGCGAACACCATTTCGAGCAAAAATGTGAGGGATCGTCGGTAAATGCGCGTGCCGTCCGGCGTGGACATGGTCACCGGCGTGACGCGCGAGTCCATTCCGACGGGGAAAGTTAATTCACGCAGGTCGCCGTTGACCACCGCCCCAACCAGTTGCGAATCATGCTCGATCGCCGACAAGAAATCGCCCACCGCCGCGCCGCGCGGACCGGACAACACGCGTCCATCCGGGAGGTGGATCTCGATTTGGTTTCGGGGTTGTACAAGTTTGAATTTATCTTTCATAATCATTTATACACCGGTGGTCGAGTAGCCGCGAAGCGGCGTATCGAGACCACCACGTCGTAAAGTATTTTTGTTACAAAAGGTTGTATGCGTACCTGTGGTTTCGATACATGGCGCGATTCGCGCCACTACTCAACCACCTGATTTTTCATGCAAAATTCTTCAACAATTTCTCCGGCTTCTTCGCAAACTCGTTCATCGGAATTTCCTTGCGAACCAATGCCAGCAACGTTTCGGTGAGCATTTTGTTCACCGGGGTCGGCACGTTGAATTGTACGCCCGCGCGGACGACCTCGCCGTGCAAATATTCCACTTCACTGTTGGGGCGGCCCGCGTGCAGGTCAATGTGAAAGGAGGGCATCTTGTTGCCGCGTCCCGCGCCTGCCGCGCGGCTGAGGAACGGCTTCGAGAGCCACAGCGGAAGCCGCGTCGCGAACGCCAGCGCGCGGACCGGCGTGCCGGGCAGGTCAACGACCTTGATTCCCTGCGCCTGCATCACCGCGAGACATTCACGCAGCATGTCCACTTCGAGTTTGTACAATTTTCCGTTCGCAAGGATCTCCGCGGCGGTCATATCGAGAATTGCGGAAGTGGGATTCGCGATCAGATTCGTCAGCATTTTCGACCACTTCATCGAGTCCGCGTCATCGAACAGGCGCGGGTTGAGCAAAGCGTTATCGAACGCGACGAATAATTCCTCGGCAAACAAACTCACCTTCGCGATGCCAATTCCCCGCAATCGTTCCAGCACAATGTCGCCTGCGCCGCGCCGACCGACGGCAGTGGTCACTGTGCCGGGGATGACCTTGTCTCTGCCCAACGCGTCGGCGATCAGCCGTTCGTTCGAGAGTCCGTTGGAGAGGCACAGGAACGGCGGCATTTTGTCCGCGTAGGGTTTGATGGTTTCGAGCGCGGCTGGGGCGTCGTACGATTTCAAAGCAAAGAGAACCAGGTCGAACGGTCCGTAGCGAAGCGCATCGTCCAGTGACGAAACCGCGACAAAGGCGGAGGGTCGAACGATCGTCACTTCTTTCGTCTTTCGTCTTTCATCCACAGCCAAATCCAATCTCAGTCCGCGTTCTCGAAGTTGGTTCACTTTGTCCGCGCGTTCGAGAAAAACAAGTTGACTCCCCGCCAGCGCGAGACTTCCGCCGACGTAGGTGCCGATCGCTCCCGCGCCGAGCGAGAGGATCTTCATTTTCGCATTGATGTGACTTGCCGATTCAGAGTGTTTCATCATCAGGAATAATTTTGTGGTTGGTTTCGAGGTGCGGGATGGCATCCCATACTAGCGTGCAATGGCGGGATCACATCCCGCCCTACGAGTTTATTTCAATGATTTCAAATGCGCGTGATCGTTGAGCGCATCGATCGCCCAACGATGTAAATGCGGCTGATAAATGACACGCGCAAACGAGGTGTTCTCGAAACGAAAACGGACGCCCGATGGATCGGCGTGATGCGCCACACCGACAATGGCATGCATCAACTGGTTCAACATACCGCCGTGCGAAACAATGAGATAACTTCCCGCGGGCCGCTTGAGCAATGTATGTAACGCCTGCCCGGCGCGCAGGAACAACGCCCAATCGCCTTCGCCGTCGCCGCCGATCGAATCATACGGCGTGACGTACGCCGGGCGCGGCTTTTGCTGGACCTCCTCGTTGGTCAACCCTTCCATCTCGCCGATGTCGCGCTCGAGCCAGACCTCGTCGAATTCAAGTGGTACTTTCAATGAGGAGGCAATGATCTCCGCTGTTTCTTTGGCGCGCTGTAAAGTGCTTGAAATGACCAGATCGAATTTCACGCCCTCCGCTTTCCAGCGATTCGCCAGCGCCGTTGCCTGTGCGCGTCCGCGCTCGGTGAGCGGATACTCGGACTGCCCCTGCCAGCGCGATTCGGCGTTACCGGTCGATTCGCCGTGCCGCAGGAACACGAATTGATAAATGGGCTTGTGAGATGAACTCAAAACTACTCCCCTTTCTTGAGCAGGTACACGGGCCTGCGTTTCACTTCCTGAAAGATGTACCCAACGTACACACCGATGAAACCGAGCAGGATCATGATGATGCCGCTGGCGATCAGCATTACGCCCATCAACGAACTCCAACCCGGCGCCACATAATACTCGGTGTTCTTCGTAACGGATAGCCACAACACCCAACTCAATTGAGCGAAAGCCAGAGCAAAGAAGACCAGACCCGAACTCAAGCCGATGTAGAGTGGGATCAGCGAGAATGAAAAGATCGCATCAGATGCGAGCCTGAACATCTTGCCCAATGAATATTTGGATCGCCCCGCCACACGGGCGGGCTGGTGATACGGCAGGATCACACTGCGGTATCCCATCCACGAGATCATGCCGCGCAGAAAGCGATGGTATTCGGGCATCGCCTTGAGCGCGTCCACGGCTTGGCGGCTCAGCGCGCGAAAGTCCGCCGCGCCCGCCACCATCTGGGTGCCGCTGATGGCGTTGATGAATTTATAAAAAGAGTCGGAGGTTAATTTTTTGAAGAACGTCGGTCGCGCTTCGGCAACGCGTTGTCCCTGCACGATGTCATAACCTTGCGAGATCAGTTGAACCATCTCTGGAATCATCCCCGGCGGATGCTGACCGTCGCCGTCCATGGTGATGACGATGTCGCCCGAAGAGTGATCGAGTCCCGCGGTGAGCGCGGCTTGGTGACCGAAATTTCGACTCAACGTGAGCACGGTCACGCGTCGGTCAGCCTGCTTCACCGACTGAAGCGATTCCGCCGTCCCGTCGTCCGAACCGTCGTCCACGTAGAGGAAGCGGAACTCGTGCGGGAGATTATCCACAACGGCGCGGATGTGTTTGTGAATCGTTTCGATCACGCCCGCTTCGTTGTAGACGGGAATGACCAGGTCAATTTTGAATCTGCGTTTTTTGACGGGCATCGGGACGATTCTACCACTTTGCGATTTTCACAATAATTTCACAGACTCGCTCCGCCATCTCCGCCGTGAAGCGTTGGTCGTTGAACAGATTGATTACTTCACTCGCAAGCAATTCGGCGGCAGGCGCGCTGCCATCGGACATGATTCCCGCCAACGAGGCATAGTGCGAACTCGCAAATAATCCGCTATCGAAAATCAGCTTCATTACTTCCTGTCCATTCATCACACGGATGTTGAACCGCCAAAATTGGTATTGCGGCGGCAGTTGAATTTCCGCGGGCAAACCGGAGGCATAGATCGCGTTCAGCATCCTGCGCTGGAGGAGAGACACCTCCAATCCGACCTCGATCATACGACGATATATCTTCCAGTCGGGTATTTCTGAATCCGTTTGTAACCAATCCGTGTCGCGATAATCAAATCGTGTCCGATTCTGGACGGCGGCTTTGTAGGATCGCTCGATTTCCTCGTGATGCGCGGGATCGAATTTCAGTTGCACAGGTTCGTACTCCACGCCTTCCCGCAGTAATACGTAACCGCCCAGGTTGAGTTCAACGGCTTTGGCGTACCCCGTGCTGAACAGAACCACATCGGCTGAGGAGTTCGATTCAAACTTGGGAATGCACAAGCAACGGTCATCCACGATCAACAATTCGGGATTCAGGGATTTGACTCGGACAAAAAATTCCTCTGGTGTGGATTCCTCCCCATAAGTGTGCGCGTACAATAGTCCGCCGACACCCCGCTTTTTGATCCTCGCCTCTGTTTGATTCAAATCTATGTGAAAATTTTCTGGTGAAATATCCACGAACTCGAATGGGGTTTTTGCCTTCATGAACGTGATCGGTACGATCGGGCAAATGTTCGCAGGCAACAACCACGGCTTTGCCTGTTTCTGGCTCACTAGCAGGTTGTAAAGAATCGCGGAAGCGCGCGGGGCTTGAATGGTTTTCATTGAAGGATTAAGTCATTGCGAGGAACGATTGTCGCGACGTAGCGTCGCGTGCCGCCGTGGCGGCACAATCTCCTCGCTGACTTGTTGAGATTGCTTCGCGGAATTTATCCTGAGCGAAGCCGAAGGGCTCGCAATGACGGGAACTATATATCCTTCCGTACAAGAATGGTGAAATCGTACAACCCGTAATCGTGGAGCAATGCTACATTACGCGAAAAATTTCGTTTGCAGAAATCGAAAAAAAACAGCGGGTCGCCGTAAAAGAGGTCGGGTCGCTGCGCCATGCGGCCGACATCAGAATATTTCGTGAGCATGTTAAAGGCAAATCCTTTCGAGCACAGCGCGTCCATTCGCTTCAGAGTATCGCATGTAAATTCCTGCCAACCATCATACGATTCTTCCAATTTGATGTTGAAGATCGCTCCCGCCAATAAATATTCCACCATGGGAACTTCACTTTCGCTCTTGGTAAAGTGCGCGTTCGGAAAATCCTTGTGTGCTTCACGTCCAGCCAACACCATTTTTTCCAGCAGGTCGATTCCGTAATATTCGAATTGCCAGCCTTTGCGATTTAAGAAATCGAACATTGCGCCATAACCGCATCCGTAGTCAATAACCGAAAATGGATGCGAGGGGTCGATCACCTTCACGAGTTGATCGAAGCGGAGTTGCTGCGATTCGGGTCCGTTGTAGTCCACGCCCTTCGGCGTTGCACCGAATTCATCGAGTTTTTCGGAAAAGTATTCACTAAGTCTCTTCTGGGTTTCATTCACGCTCATGCTCGCGTTCCTTCTGCATTTCAAAATATTCGCCCGCCTTGGCTCCGGTCATGAATAACAGGTCAAGGATCGAAACGAAGGGATCATAGGGAAGATATAACTGCGGATATTCAGGATAATCGTATTGCATGTACTCGAATGTGATTCCCGCCGTGTCGAATTTTTCAGGCTCCATGTAGGAACTCGCCGACGGACCGCAGAGGTAATGCGTCGCACCGACGCGCTTCAACACGTTGATCACGCGGTCAGTTTTTTGCCCCTCGATATTCGATAACTCGGAGGAACGCATGAAGCGCGCGGACGTGAAACCTAATTCGCACGCGAGACGTATCGAGGTCTCGATGGTGAAATCGGCGAGGAATTCGTCGCGGCGTTGATAGATTTCATCCAGCAGAGGCAGGTATCCCTTGAAGTGAGGCGCTTTGGAGTAGGAGATCGTCAACGACTTGAGGTGACTCTTCGTCCATGGCTTTGACCAGTCAATGCGGACATCCTTGATAAGAACGCCCTGAGTGACACCTTTCGAATGGACGGGGATGGTCAGCCATTGTTTTCCCTGATGTGTTTTGATCTGGTTGCGGTTGCGCCATCCGTGTTTATCGTATTGAATGTCATCGTAAAAGATGAACAAATCCGCGCGGCGGATCTGGTCGAAGTAGCCGCGCCACGGAATGTAAGAGGGCTGCAAAATGACAACGTTCATTTGTCAGCCGTTTCCTGCACAACATACGCGGGACGATCCATACTGCGGTCGAACATGCGCGCGAGATATTCTCCGAAGATTCCCAACGCAAACAGTTGCGCGCCGCTGAACAACGCGATGATTGACGCGAGGAATGGGAACCCCGGAATGCTCCCGAGGACAAAATAAATGTACATCACGTAGACGAAAACACCCAGACCGAACAGGGTCATCACAAAACCGATCACGCTTGCCAATCGCAGAGGTGCGGTGCTGTAGCCCGTGAGGATCAACAACGCGGCTTTCACCAACGCGGCAAACTTGTAGTTCGAGCGTTCCTCGGGTTTTTCGATCTCCACTGACACCGAGGTGAAACGCGTAGTTCCCCACGAAAGCAATACGTCGATGATCAACGTCGGGCTTTGAAAATTGGTGAACGCGTCACGTAACCCGGTGCGAAAGGCGCGAAACGCCGAAATATTCTTCACCGACGGGATGCCCATCACACGCGCAAGGATGCGTTTGATGTTGGCCGTCAACACGTTACGCAAGAATCCCTGCGGCAATTTTTTAGGCGCGCCGTAGGCGACATCAAATCCCTTTTCGAGTTCCGCCAGCAAAACGGGAATCTCTTCAGGCGGGTGTTGCAGATCTTGATCCATCGTGATGGTGATCTCGTACTGCGCGGCGCGCACGCCGCATAATGTGGCATTATGTTGGCCGTAATTTCGCATCAGGCGCAATCCCCTCACCCACTTGTATCTGCGCGCAAGACTTTGAATCACAGCCCAACTCTGATCGGGACTGCCATCGTTCACGAGCAGTACTTCATATTTTTTCGAAAACTTCGGCAGGGCTTTTGCCAATCGCTCGACCAGCGGTTCGATCAAGGATTCCCCGCGATACACGGGAACGACAACTGAAATATTCATCGGGACGCTATTCTACCACCCGCCTCAAAACCGGACCCCATGCCTGTCCTCCAAAATGGACAGTGTGCGCGCCGCCTCAGCCTTTTTCTGTGCCGCGTCCCAACCGAGGATGTTGCCCAGCGTGTTGGCGAGTTCTTCCACCATCTCGCGCGTGAGGCGCCCGAGCATCGCCAGCATGGACCGTCTCAACAAGAGATCGTCGAGGTGCACGATTCTCTCATGGAGCGCGAGGTACGCGATCTCACGATAGGAATAATCGGGCAACGATTGGATTAAGAAGTCCGTCCCACCGTTCATGTACGTGGCGATGGCTTCGGCGCGCGTGCCATAGCGTTCGAACAGCAATTGCACGCGTTCACGCGAAACACCCGTCCACGCGGAGAGGCTTTCGACTTGCCGTTTCAACTCTGCCGCGTCGCGCGGATAGCCGCGTCCGCCGCCGATCGGCAGGGAACGCGTATCCCGTTTGCGAGTCAAACCGAAATGCGCGAGCGTTTTGTCGGTCACTTGTTCGCCGAAGGCGCGGAAGGATGTCCATTTGCCGCCAACGAGGGAGTAGACCGGGAAAGCGAGATTCGTCCAATCCCCGCTCAACACTTCGATGCTGTGATCGCGCGAGATCTGGCTGACGGTCTTCGCGGTGGAACGCGGGAGCGGGCGCACGCCGGAGAAGCGAAAAACGACGTGGTCGCGAGTCAGCTTGACGTCGGGGAAGATGCGTCGCGTCAGCGCGAGAAAATAATCCACTTCCTCTTCCGTGCATTGCACATCGTCCGGGTGATCGACCGGTATGTCCGAGGTGCCGATGAGCACTTTATCGAACAGAGGAAAGAGCAACACGATGCGGCCATCGTTGTTCTCGAAGAAGAATTCGTGGTCGCCGATCGCCGCACGCAGTTCGGGATGATCCACCACGATGTGCGAACCTTTTGTGCCGCCGATGAAATGCGTGGACAAGCCCAGTTTCTTGTTCGCCGAATCGATCCACGGTCCCGCCGCGTTGATGACCAGTTTCGGGCGCACATCGTACGATTCATCGGTGAGTTCATCGCGCAGAATGATCGTGTTTTCACCGCCGCCCACCATGCTGACGTAATTGAGCGCACGCGCGTTCGGGTTTTCAGATTCCGCATCGAGGATCAGTTCCACACCGAGGCGCTCCGGGTTGAGGATCGCGCCGTCGTAATACACCGCCGCGTTGACAATGCCCGGGTTGAGTCGGTTCCATTTTGCCAAGGCGTTCGAACGCGAAAAGAATTTATGACGCGGAACCGCGCGTTGCTTGCCGGTGAATGCATCATAGAACATCAAACCGATCTTGATGACGAGCGATCCGCGTTCGCTGGGTTTATCGAGCAAGCCGAAAAATTTCAGCGGCGCGTTCGTCAAACCAGAAAACCACTTGAAGATCGGCACGGCTGTCGGCAGAGGCTTTACAAGATGCGGCGCGTTCTGCAACATGAGGTTGCGTTCGCGCACGGCTTCGCGCACAAGTCGGAATTCACCATTTTCGAGATACCGGATCCCGCCATGCGCCATGTGTGAGGAGGCGGCGGACGCACCTGAGCAAAAATCGCCGCGTTCGACGAGCAGTACATCCACGCCGTTGATGGCGAGGTCGCGGAAAGCGCTGATGCCGTTGATGCCCCCGCCGATGATGAGGACGGAGACATTCGGTTTCGTTTTGAGGGAGGAGAGAATTTCGGAGCGATTCATTCTTTTTTGTGTAGTCGGCGTTCTCTTACGCCGACGGATGCGCTAGAGAGCGCATCCTACGCCAATCATTCAACCCAATCAAACGTGCGCGTGACGGCTTTCTTCCAGCCTGAGTATAACTTCTTTCGTTGCTTCGAGTCCATCGCAGGCTTCCATTCCTGGTCGCGTCCCCAGTTGATTTTCAATTCATCGAAATCCTTCCAAAAGCCGACGGCGAGTCCCGCCGCGTATGCCGCGCCTAGCGACGTGGTCTCCGCAACTTTCGGTCGCACCACCGGCACATTCAAAATATCGGATTGAAATTGCATGAGCAATTCATTGAACACCATCCCGCCATCCACTTTCAGCGCGGAGAGTGTCACGCCCGAATCTTTTTCCATGGCGTCGAGAACCTCACGCGTTTGAAACGCGGTCGCTTCGAGCGCCGCGCGCGCGATATGTCCCTTGTTCACATAACGCGTCATCCCGACGATCACACCGCGCGCATCGGATTTCCAATACGGTGCGTACAACCCTGAAAACGCGGGGACGAAATAGATCCCGCCGTTATCGTCAACGGATTTCGCCAACGCTTCCACCTCCGCGGACGACTGAATCAGCCCCAGGTTGTCCCTCAGCCACTGGACGAGCGCGCCGGCGATGGCAATCGAACCCTCCAGCGCGTAAACCGCTTTTCGATTTCCGATTTTGTATCCCAACGTAGTGAGCAACCCCGCCTTGCTTAGCACCGGTTTCTCGCCGGTGTTCATCAACATGAAGCAACCGGTACCGTACGTGTTCTTTGCTTCACCCGCTTTGAAGCACGTTTGACCGAAGAGCGCGGCTTGCTGGTCGCCGAGGTCGCCGGTAATCGGTATGCGCTGTAGGGGCGGGGTCATCCCGCCCATACGGGGGCGAGAGTACCTCGCCTTTACGTGCCCATACACCTCCGATGACGATCGGATCTCCGGCAACATCGCACGCGGAATGCCCATCGCCTTCAAAATCTCTTCATCCCAATCCAATGATTTGAGATTCATCAACATCGTACGCGCGGCATTCGTCACATCGGTGACGTGTACTTCGCGGCGGGTTAAATTCCAAATGAGCCAGGTATCGACCGTGCCAAACAACAAATCTCCGCGTTTGGCTTTATCTTTTGCGCCTTCCACATGATCCAGAATCCATTTGATCTTGGGACCCGAAAAATAAGTCGCAAGCGGCAAGCCTGTTTTCCTGCGAAAGCGGTCTTGCCCTCGACCCTTCGCCAACTTGGCGCAAATGACATCCGTCCGCGTATCCTGCCAGACAATGGCGTTGTAGACCGGCTTGCCGGTGTTCCTATCCCAAACAATTGTTGTTTCGCGCTGGTTTGTGATTCCGATTGCAGCAATATCAGCATGTTGGAGGTGTGCGGACTTAAGTCCGCGTTCAAAAGCACTCTCCATCACATCAAGCGTGTTGTTCCAAATCTCCAGCGGGTCGTGTTCCACCCAGCCGGGTTTCGGGTAAATCTGCCGATGTTCCTTTTGTGCCGTCGAAACAACATTCCCGCTGTGATCGAAAATGATAAAACGAGTGCTGGTCGTCCCTTGGTCAATTGCCGCCACGTATTTGGACATGCTCGCCTCTTCGATATTGTAAAACAAAACAGGACTGAATTTCAGCCCTGTTCGTAATCGAACGCCTTTGCCAAAGTTATTTCTTCGCCGCCTTGCGTGCCGCAGGCTTCTTCACCGGCGCGGGCGCTTCGACTGCGGGTTTGGTTTCTGTGATGAAGAATTGATATGCCATCACCGCCAGCGTCGAACCGATCAAGGGTCCCAGGAAGTAGATCAGATACGTAAATGTGTTCGACAAACTTGGGCTCGAAAAAATCGCGGGTCCAAACGTGCGCGCAGGGTTGAGCGATGCGCCGGTCAGTGGTCCGCCGACAAGGATTGAAACCACGAGCGTCAGACCGATTGCCAAACCGGCAAACCCACCCGATTTACCGGCTACGGCATTGTGCAACACTGCATTGACGAGGAAGAAGGTGAGAATCATTTCCACCAGCGCGGCAAAAATCGGCATGGAAGTCGTCAGCGAGCCGACTGTCGCGCCAGCGGAAATATCGCCGACAAACGATTTCAAAAGGAACGCGGCAAAAATCGCGCCGAGAAATTGAGCGACCCAGTAATACATTGCTTCACCCCACTTGATGGTATTGTTGAGCGCGAGTCCGAACGTTACCGCCGGGTTGATGTGCGTGCCAGAAAGATAACCGAAAGTATAGGCGAACGCCGCTACGGTGAGTCCGTGAGCCAGCGCCACGCCTAACAGCCCTGCGTTAACGATCCCGGCGCCCGCGCCGATGAACACCAGCGCAAATGTGCCGATCAATTCAGCAACGAACACTTTTGAATTAAACATGTAGCCTCCGAATAAGTTGTTGATTATGAAACCCCGTCGGGCAGGTTGGGTCACGCCCAATGACGTGCGCCGGCAAGATATGACTTGCCGCTCATGGATTTTTTCCCGGCGGGTTGCACTTCATCGAGGACGAGCAATCCGCTTCGCGCGGCGATGGCAGGCTGATTCTGCCAAACCAGCCTCTGCCCTTCCTCGTAGGACAAATCGTCAATTTGTCCTACGTGCGCGCGGTGGATCTTGAGGATCGCGCCATCAAAATCCATGAAAGCCCCGGGCCACGGATTGAACGCGCGCACCTGCCGTTCGAGTTCACCTGCCTCGCGCGTAAAGTCAAGCCGACCTTCTTCTTTTTTCAGCATCGGCGCGTAGGTTGAAAGAGAATCGTCCTGCGGTTCTGGTTTGATTTCGCCCGCCATCCAACGCGGCAGGATTTCGATCAGCAAATCTGCGCCAAGACGGGATAACGCGTCGGCGACTGAACCAGCCGTCCCATCGGGAGGGATGCGCATGGACTTTTTCGCCAGCATCGCGCCGGTGTCGAGTCCCGCGTCCATTTTCATAATCGTGACGCCGGTCTCCTCGTCGCCATGCAATATCGCGGATTGGATCGGCGCCGCGCCGCGCCAACGCGGCAGGAGCGAGGCATGAATATTCAGGCATCCGAAACGCGGCAGGTCCAGTACATCCTTTTTGAGGATTTGCCCAAACGCCGCAACAACGATCAGATCAGGCGACCATGCTTTCAACTGCTCCATCGCTTCAGGCGTACGCAACTTTTCGGGTTGCATAACCGGGATGCCCAACTCGAGCGCGAGGGTTTTGACCGGCGGCGGCTTGAGTTCGCGCCCGCGCCCCGAGGCTCGGTCGGGTTGTGTGACCACGCCGACCGCTTTGTACGCGCCTGCCAGCGCGTGCAGACTCGGCAAGGCGAACTCCGGCGAACCCATGAAAACGACTCTGATCATGCGCAGATTCTAGCATAGTAACAATTTCGCCAGAAAACCCCGTTGCGCTTTGCCTTGTTTGGTTGTACAATAAACAAAATTCAAAACCTAATTATTTCAGAGGAGAACACCATGGAATCCACTAGTGATGACAGACTTTGGGCGGCGCTGGCATACGTATTTTCACCACTCGTCCCCATCATCCTGATGCTGATGGCTGACAAGAAAGATCGACCCTTCATCAAAGCTCACAACACCCAGGCTTTGGTGCTGGGTATCGTCACCGTGGTGACTTCCACGTTTTGTATCGGTATCCTGGTCTGGTTCTATCAATTGTATTGCGGCTACCAGGCATATCAGGGCAAACTGGTAGAAATCCCGATCATTTCGGGCATGTTCAAAGGCTAGATTTTTCATCGAATGAAAGGCTCACCAGTGACGGTGAGCCTTCTGCTTTAATTTTATGATACACTCGCCGCATCACTCGCATTCATAAAGGAGCCCTCATGAGCAACGAACCTGTTTCCTCCATGCCGAACACTAGCCAACCGCCTCTCTCCCAGAATGATGAACGTCAGTTCGCCATGTTCGCCCATTTAGGTGTGCTGGTCAATCTGTTTTCGGGCTTTTTAGGTCCGCTCGTGCCTCTCATCATTTACATGCTGTACAAGGATCGTTCGCGCTACGTGGCGTACCAATCCCTGCAAGCGTTGATCTTTCAATTGATCTGGTGGGTAGGCGGCGGCATCCTCACCGGCGTGGCATGGTTTGTCACCAGCATACTCTCGGCGGTGTTGATCGGCATCATCTGCATCCCGTTCGCATGTGTGATCAGCGCCATGCCCCTCGTTGCACTTGGCTACGGAATCTATGGCGGCATCCAAACCAGTCAGGGACAGGATTTCAAATACTGGCTCGTCGGTGATTGGGTGCGCAGTACACTCACAGGTTGATCTTTTCCAAACACGGAGGGCGCAAAGTGCTCAATGGTAAATAACCTTTTGGGGTTTTGCCTTTGTGACCTTTGTGTCCTTTGTGTTTAAAGAGTTTGCTGCAACCAATCTCTCGATCTCCCGTATAAGCCATAGAAAAACTAATCAGGAGATCGTTATGAACCCGACCAAACCCACTCTCATCCACGTCATCGCGTGGACCACCCTCGCCAGCGGTGTGGTGAACATCCTTTTTGGGATCACCGCCCTCGGCACGTTCATCGGATTTATCTGCGCGCCGTTCTCGATCCTGCCCATCATCTTGGGCGCGTTCGAACTGGTGTATGCCGCCAAACTATTCGGCACACAACCGATCAAGCCCTCCACCAACATTGCCGTCTTCGAACTCGCCTGCATCCTTTTCGGCAACGTTTTTTCGATGGCGGTCGGCATCCTCTCACTCGTCTTTTACAACGACACCATCGTCAAGGATTACTTCGCCCGATTGAACGGATTTCGAGAACCGGCGACCGCGACTCCGCCCGCGCCAGCCTCATTACCGGAACCTCCGCCTGCCCCGCCGGTGGAAGAATTGCCTGCTCCTCCGGTTAAGTCTCCCGCCAAGCCCAAGCCCACGCCGCGCAAAATGGCGAAGAATTAACAAGCCAATCCGGACCTCCGAGTTCTCGAAGAACTCGGAGGTCTTCTTATGGTATCCTCACGGACATGAATCCCATCGACTCAATTCTCGGTGTTCAACCCGCACTCGTCATAGACGGCGCGCTCGCCACCGAACTCGAACACCGCGGCTACGATTTGAAAGATGACTTGTGGTCGGCAAAAATTCTGCTCGAACAACCCGATGCGATCCGACAACTCCATTACGATTACTTCAAAGCCGGCGCGGACTGTGCCATCACCGCCAGTTACCAAGCCACCGTTGAAGGTTTCAAAAAACGCGGCTTGAACGAGAAAGAAGCGATTGCCTTGATCCAAAAATCCGTTGTGCTTGCGGCACACGCGCGGGATGAGTTCTGGGCTGACGAATCGAATCGCAACGGGCGCGTCAAACCCTTCGTCGCCGCCTCCATCGGACCCTACGGCGCGTTCCTAGCGGATGGTTCCGAGTATCGCGGCAATTATGGTCTAACAGAAAAAGAACTGATGGACTTTCACCGTCCGCGCCTAAGGGCATTACTCGAAGCACAGCCCGATTTATTCGCCTGCGAGACAATTCCTTCCCTGATCGAAGCACAGGCGCTTTCGAAATTACTGAAAGAATTCCCGACCGTCACTGCATGGTTCAGTTTTTCCGCGCGGGATGAAAAACACATTTCCGAAGGTCAGCCGTTCGCCGATTGCGTTCGATTGTTGGACGAAAACCCACAGATCGCGGCGATCGGAATCAATTGCACATCACCGAAATATGTTCCATCGTTGATTCGCGCGGGCAGGCAACAAACCAGCAAGCCGATACTTGTGTATCCCAACCTCGGCGAAAGTTATGATGCGGACAAAAACGATTGGGACGGCGAGCCCGCGACCGAATCCTTTGGCGAAGAGGCAAAGGTCTGGTATCAGGCTGGCGCGCGCTTGATCGGCGGATGCTGTCGCACCTCGCCGGAGGACATCCGCGTCATCGCGGGTTGGGCAAGAAGTAGGTCATTCTCAAATTCTTCCGCGTAGTGGCGGCCTCAGTCGGCGATTCAACTACGGTTCACCCATTTATGTACCCCGATCACGTGATGGAGTTTCGCAAATGCAACCACCGTTGAAAAAAAGAATCCTCACCATTAGCGCGATCTTGTTGATTCAGTTCAATTACTCGATCGCCACGCGCGTCATGCAAGGCGGGATCATTCCCAAACTGCCCATAGACATCTTTCCACTTTCGGTGATCTGGGTCATTCCGTACGCCCTATGGTATCCGTTCATTGCATCCGCTGGCGTTTGGTTAATCCTGAAAAGCAACGAGAAACTTTTCCGCGAATTTACCGCAGGCTTTCTATTGACTTGCACGCTTGGGGTGTTGACTTATTACCTTTTCCCCACCTACATCATCGACCCTGCACTGCCCGGCACAGACTTCTTCTCGAAAACCCTGCTCTTCCTGCAATCGATTGACGGCGATTATGCCGCCCTCCCCAGTTCGCACATTTATGTGACCGTCATCCTCGCCCTGTTTTTCGACCGATGGTATCCCCAGTACCGCTGGCTCTGGTTGTTCATCTATGTCATGATCGCGCTCTCCACGCTGTTTACGCAACAACATTACATCCTCGATGTGGTCGGAGGTACGGTGTATGCGTGGATCGGGTATCGCTTCGGTTTGTGGTGGGTGGAGCGCACACGGACCGCCAACCCGAGGCAAAAGGTGACCGAATGAAAGCCGTGCGATTGATCCAGTTTGAGAAGCCGCTGGAACTGCAAGAAATTCCGATTCCAGATTTCGGCGAGAAAGACATCCTCGTGCAGGTGCGCGCCGCGGGGATCTGTCACTCCGACGCGCATTACCGCGCAGGACGTTCCGCGATGGGATTCATGCCGATCACTCTGGGGCACGAAGTCGCAGGCGTTGTCGAAAAGATCGGCGCCCAGGTGACGAACGTCAAAGTGGGAGAGCGCGTCTGCCTGCATTACAACCTCACGTGCGGCGATTGTTATTCTTGCAGTACGGGCAACGAGCAATTTTGCAACACGGTGAAGATGCTTGGTCATCACGTGGATGGCGGCTACGCGGAATACATCGCCGTCCCTGCGCGGAATGCGGTTCAACTTCCCGACGAGATTCCGTTCGAGGCGGGCGCGACGCTGATGTGCGCCTCGGCGACGGCACTGCACGCGTTGACCAAAAGCAGGATCAAGGCTGGGGAAACTGTGGCAGTTTTCGGCGTGGGAGGACTCGGTCTTTCCGCCATTCAGTTGGCGCGTGCCATGGGCGCGGTGGAAGTCTACGCAGTGGACATCAAGCAGGATAAGCTCGAACTCGCGTCGGAGTACGATGCGATTTCCATTGACGCGAGCCGCACCGACGCGGTGGAGGAGATCCGCAAGTTGACGAAGGGACGCGGCGTGAACGTCGCGCTCGAAATGATCGGTTTGCGCAAAACGATGGAGCAGGCGATTGATTGCCTCGGCAATTTGGGACGCGCGGTGATGGTGGGATTGAACCAACAACCGATCTCGATCAACACATACGCGCAGGTGCTCGGTAAAGAGGCGGAGATCATCGGCTCGAACGATCATCTTCTGAGCGAATTACCCCTGCTCGTCGAGTGGGCGCGGCGCGGGATATTGGATACCTCGCGCGTGGTGTCGCAGGTCATTCCGTTGAATGCCGCGAAGATCAATCAGCGGCTCGACGATCTGGAAAATTTCACCAACGATGTGCGCGCGGTGATCGCGCCGTGAGCATTCTGTACGTTGGTTGGTACTTACGCAATAATTTAGAAAGGAAAAATCGCCATGACACAATTTATCCCTTTGAGCAAACGTGAACAGGAAGTAGTAAAACTTCTTCTGCAAGGAAAAAGCAACAAGTTGATTGCTTCATCGCTTGGTATTTCTGACCGCACAGTTGAATTTCATTTGAAAAACATTTATGCCAAGTATCAAGTGAGTTCCAGAATAGAATTGATTTTGAAGCTAGGGAACGCCACAGGCGGGCTTGAAATCGAAAAACTAGGGCGTTCCACAGTTGATAAGATGGGGAAAAACGCCGAAAATAGAAGTAAGTTCGATTCACGGATGAATTGGGCTACATCTTTCAGAGATACCGTCTCTACAATCGGTACGGAGTTAGAAATGAAAAACCTTTTGAATTCCAAGCATGTTCTCACAGGAATGATTACGGCGTTTTTCACAGGCTTGGTGTGGGTTTCCATATTGCTATACTCTCACAGCCTATCTCTAAACGAAATCAAGACATGGGCCGCGCCGCTGATTGTCATTTGGGGAATAATCGGATTGACGCTTGGATTTATCGGTAAGCGTAATGGCAATTCATTGCTAAAAGTATGTTTCAGTACCCTGTTTGGCATGGGCTTGAGTCCAATCTCAATTCTTCCGCTTATGGGATTTGTTGTTTTACCCCTCGGAAAACTTGCCGATTGGATGGGATTAATTAACCTTTCAACACTGCCAAGCGATGCTGCCACTACACTGGCAACAATTGCCATGCTAGCGTTATGGCTTGTTGTTGGAATTGCCATAGGAATCGTGCTATTGTTTGTAACAATCAAAAAGCCAGAGCAAAAATTTAATCAATCACCCATGGCAAAAACCCACTTGTAAAAAAGTGGTCTTCTGCAATCAAAATGCTACGTGATCATCCAGCAGTTGAACTGCTGGATGATCAATGTTGTGGTGAACATAGAACAAAACGGTGAATCCAAAACCTCGACGATTCCACCGACTCCACCCGCAAGCCCGCTTTTCGGCATGTGCCGATGAAATCCTGCTTCACCCACTCGTGCATGTATTCCGATTCGTCAATGACGGACGCCACGAACGCCCAGGCGGGGAACCAACCCTGTTTGACCGGCACTTCCGGTTCGATGATGACAATGCGCCGGCGCGTGACGCGGCGCAACTCACTCAACACGTTCACCTGCTCTGCTTCGGGCATATGATGGAGCGCCAGCGACAACACGGATACATCGAAAGCCGCATCGGGAAACGCCAGCCGCGTCGCGTCCATTTCCAGCCATTTCACGGCAGAGCCATGTCGTTTTGAAGAAGCCCGCTTCAACATGCCGCGCGCGATGTCCACGCCAACCACAGTCGCGCCATGCGAAGCGAACGCAAGGGCAAGCCCGCCGGTGCCGGTGCACAGGTCCAGGATACGGTCGCCGGGTTGCCAGCCGCTCAATCGAACCGCCTTGCGGCGCGTGCGGTGACGCATGAACTCGCCCAAATCGTACAGATTGGCAAAACGATTGTAGTAGTGGAGAACGTATCGCCGATATGCGCCATCGGCGCGCAGGGTGCCCATCGTTGATTACAGGTTTACTTGGCTCCCATCCCGGAGGCTAACTTCAACTCGCGCGCCGCGCCCATGGTCTCGAAGATCTGAATCGCGCGCGCCACGTGTACGGCGCGGTCTTCGTTCGCGCGCGCTAACTTCAGGCGGATCAATCCATCCTCGTAGGGCAGGTCGAATTTCTGCGCGGCTTCGAGTCCTTTTTGCCATATCTTCACGGCGTGCTGAGTTTTACCCGTCAGCGAGTCATACCAGCCTTGATAATAAGCAAGATACGGCTGACCGATGGGAAATACCTTTCTGTACGCGCGCAGTAACGTGAGCGCTTTCCCTGCGGAAGACTGTAGAGGTGCCGGATCAACTGTGCCCGAGGTGTGAAGCGCTGAGTCCCACAGGGTGAAATAGACCTCCGCTACGGCGGCAAATCCCATGAGCAATGCATAGACCGTTGGGGAAATGCCCACGGACAATTCCAAAACCTTGTCGGCAGTTCGGACGGCTTTTTCGTTTTCTCCAAGCCGCAGGTATGCCAACGCAAGCTGTGCGTTCGCGTTGATGGAGGAGGCGCGGTTGGGAAGCACTTCAAGGATTTTCAGCGCCTCTTCGAGCATGGGGACGGAGATCGCTTCATTTCCCAAACGGATGTTGTTCCACGCCACGCCAGCCAACCCCCACACGATTTGCAACGGACTGTTCCTGCGCCGCGCGTCCTCGAGCAGTGTCTTTTGAATGAGGAGACCATCGGCGATATGTCCGGCGAGAAATGCGCTCTCCCCCAAAACGGAAAGCGCATCGCCCCACTGACGATAGTCGCCGAGTTCTTCGCACAATTCGCGAGCGTTCTGCGCCTTCACGCGGATGTCTTCCCACTTTCCAACGGAAATATGATATACGCTGGTGACCACATTGACCGTGATCAAATTCGACGGTTGATTTACTTCTTTCGCGACCGCGAGCGCGCGTTCCACATACGTTTCTGCGAGTTGATGCAATTGGGCAAAACCTGCCAGCACCGCCGTGCCGGAATACGCGTTGGCAAGTTCCGGCGATGTTCCCGCTTTTTCGGCGTAGTTCAGGAAGTGCAGGATGCAATACATGATGGGCAGGGTCTCATTGGAATAAAAATACATCCTGCCGAGTAATTCATACAGACGCGCGGTTTCCAGCGCGATCGCTTTTTCCCTCCCGCGCGCGGAACCGATGCGCGAGGGGACAAACCAGTGAAAGACCTGCCTCACCAGCGGAGAGATGAGTCCCAGCGCGAACATGGCGGTGGAGGTGGGCAGGCGACGACCCAACGCGCCCAGGGCTTCGCGGATGTGCGTGTTGCAATCGGGCAACAAACCCAAGCCGTAATACGCGAGACCGATCTTCTCATGCCAGCGCGCGCGGCGCACCTGGCGGTCGCGCAACGCATGTTTGCCCTCGGGCTTGGGCAGTTTATTTTCCCAATCGAGAGCCTGCGCAAAGAATTGGATCGCCTCGCGGTTGGCGTAATTTTGCATCGCCTGATCGCCTGCTTTTTCGAGATAGTCCACTGCTTTGGCAATGGCGTGTTGATTGCGCGAGGCTTCCGGCAATTCGGCGGCTTGCGACCAGTGATAGGCAAGCAACGGAAAGTACGATTCGAGGTTGCTCTCGTTGCTTTTCTCGATCCACTCCGCCACCGACTGGTGCAATTGGCGGCGTTGTGAAAAGAGCATCAGGTTGTATGCCACTTCCTGTGTGACGGCATGTTTGAAAATGTACGAGAGGTCGGGCGTTTCCGATTCGATCAAGGTGAGGCTCAGGCGCGTCAACGCATCCATGGAATTGGGTAGGTCGGGCTTGTCCGAATCGATGGGGTAGATGGCATGAAGGACGCGGAAGGTAAAGATGCGCCCAATAACGCTGGCGACCTTGAGAGTGAGTTGTTGAGAAGGATCGAGGCTGTCAATCCGATTCGTGATGGCGGCTTGAAGCGTATCCGGCAGGGTCAGGTCTTCGAAGTTGGAGAACCGTTCATTGACGCGCGCGTCCTGCCCTTCGACGATCAATAAACCCGCGTCGCGCAACGCGTAAGCGAGTTCCTCCGCAAAGAAGGGATGGCCCTCCGATTTTTCGCGGATCAGGCTCCCGATCGCGGGAGGGATCGATCCCACACCCAAGCGTTGGCACACCAACGCCTCGACATCATCGAGCGACATCGCTTCGAGCCGCACGAGCCGCGTCTCCGGCGTCTCGACGATCTCTTTGAAGATCTGCGGGGCAGGTTCCGGCAACGGGCGCGTGTTGAGGGCAAGCAGGATCGGTCTCACTTTTTGTTGCACATCCGCGAGCAATGCCCACGAAGCCGAATCGAACCAATGCAGGTCTTCCATGACGATCAACAACGGCGCTTCGTGCGCGGCGTGAGCCAGCAAGCGCGTCAACACTTCGCGCGTGTTGCTTGCGCGAATCTCACCCGCCATCGCAGAGGTCAATTCATTGTTCGGGATGGGCACCGGCAAAAGCACATCCAACAAAGGCGCATAGCGCGCCAGGTCGGTTTCGATCTCGCTCAACGATGCGATCACCTTCGATTGAATTCCGAGGCGATCTTCCTCATTGAATTCCTGTTGCGCGACGATCTCGTCCAAACCCAGAATGCGGTGGAAGATCGGACGCCATGCGTAATACGGGCTGTTCTTTTCGATCGCGTCGCCTTCGCCGCGGAACATGGTCACGCGCAACGTCTCCGCCTGACGAATCAGGTCTTCGAACAATCGCGATTTGCCGATACCCGCTTCCCCTTGAAAAATGACCGTCTGGTGCAGTGTGCCGCGCGAAAGTTCCTGAAGGGCATTGCCCAACAAGATCTTCTCTTCCTGTCGTCCGATCAATTCCGCTTGCGGGCGGATGACGCTCTTCTTCCCTTCGAGCGGATGGAACACCTCGACCGGTTCATGCCGACCTTTCACCTGCTGAGGCGTTACCGTTTCGAATTCGACCGCGTCTTTGGCGCTGTCGTACGTCGCGCGGTCGCACAGGATGGGGATGCCGTACCTGCCGATCAACTCATCCTGCAGACCGGCCACGCCCATCAACCGCGCCGAAAGGTTGACCGCGTTACCGATGGTGGTGTATTCGCGGCGCGTCTCGTTGCCCACGGACCCGCAGAAGATTCGCCCGGTGGCAACCCCGATATGACTGCGGACCTTCCGCGCCTTGAGCTCGCGGCGAATCCTCAACGCGGCTTGGACGCCGCGCGCCGGGTCGTCTTCGTGTGAGAACGGAGGC
>CAZQES010000002.1:0-39573 GCA_964591425.1 uncultured Anaerolinea sp. | reverse complement strand
TGGCGTCTATCAGCCGGTGGGCCCAGCGCGGCGACCAGCGTGATGCCTTTGTCGTCCACGTTGATCTTGTTAATGCTCCCCTCGTAACGATAGACGGAATCTTGAAGCAGGCGCGCAATTTGTTGCGACAACTCAAGATCGGTGTGCTGATCGAGGTCGGGAAGGTTGATGAAAAGCACGGTCACGCGCCGCAGTTCGGCGATCCACGCGGTTTGACCGGCGGTCAGGCGGTTGATGATCGCGCCGGGGATGTACGGGCGCAGTGAATTCTCCGCGCCCCCGGGAATGACGGGCGCCTCAGGCTTGTCGAAAATGGACGAAGGCTTGTTCAAGCCGTTCAAGCGCCCGCCCTGCGCGATGGTTTCCCGTAGTTCGAACTCGATGGGTTCAGCGAGGCAGTCGTTGCGAATCAGTTTCCACGCGGAGGGGGTGACGAGAATCTCGCCCGCTTTGGCGAGGTTGTTGGCGATGCCCACTTCCACGAGCGGGTTGCCGGTGAGTAGGAATTCCCAGCGGTTGAACACACCGCCCACATGCGCGGACGTAATGTTGCCCGTGCTCACTGCGAGTTTGAGGTAGAGGTTCTGGTCTTCGGCTTTGTAATTGGTTAGTTTCTCGCGGACTTTGAGAGCGCACTCCGCGGCGCGCATCGTCCACTGCCATTGGTCGGCGCGGGAGATGGAACCAGCCGTCCCGTCGGTTGAAGCGATGTTCCAAACGGCGATCACCGCGTCGCCGGCGAACTTCACCACGTCGCCGCCGTAGTCGTGGATGATGTCTATCAATTGCCCGAAGTATTCGTTGAGGATTCGTGCGAGCGCTTCCACACCGGAAGGTCCGCGTTCGGCGAGGCGTTCAGTGAGCAGGGTGAAACCTGAAATGTCTGCGAAGAGAACCGAGGCGTGAAAATCTTCCGCCACCGGCGAATCGATGGGAATCGGATCGGCGATGATTCGTTTTTGAATCAGTTTGGGCACGTAACTGGCAAGCACTTCAGCCAGCGCGGCGTTGGGGTTGGGTTGACTCATGAAGGATGGCTTTCCCGGAAATGATACCCCTCCCCCTCCCGTTTGCACAGGGAATAATAAAATGCCTCCCCGAAGGGAGGCATTTGCTCACGAATTCTAACGAGTTGGAACTTCAACTAGTTTTCAGAGAAAAAAGCGTGAACGTTCGTCATTTCGCAACGCGTGCCAAAATCCTTGTTAGTTCCCGAAAGTAGCGACAGCGCGACAATTCCACCGGTGAGTCTGTTTTGAGGCAGCGTATATTCGCCAATCACTTCTCCATCAACGAGAATATACGCGTAGGAACCTTTGACGATCAAAGTAAAATCCGCCTCTACCGGATTATCGGCAGGATTTTCGAATTTTACGGAACCTTTACCCCGAGTCAGACCAACGGGATATGAGTAATTGGATGTTGAATAATCGGCATTGAGAAACAGAATTTTGCTTCGATCTAGGAATACTGCAAAGTGATCGCCGTTAGCTTGAAGGCCAAAGACATATCCACATCCTGAGACATTTGCATTGCGGTAGGCGCTTGACCATTTCGCATGGGCGCTTATGAAAAAATCACCCTCGGTTTGTCCGAGAAGCTCAAAGTCGTACCAGTTCATTTGCGCCCATTCCAAAGAGAAGTCATCGTATTCCTCGAACTTCCCCTCGGTGGAGGAGAGATACCCCAGATCGAAGTATTTCTGCGCCTCGGCGTTTAACTCTTCGGCGCGCTGGGTTGCCGCGAGGTTGGGCGTCCGTGTGGGTTTTGGGGTGGCAGTCGCGGTGAAGGTCGCAGTCGGAACAAGCGTCTTCGTTGCGGTAGGCTGAGGCGTACTGGTGGGCGCCGCAATCGCCTGCGCTCCGCAAGCAATCGAGACGAGACTCAGTGTGAACAAAACGGATACGATCACGCTAACAGGCTTGGTTTTCATAGGAATCTCCTTATTCATGAATTGAATACGATGCTTTAGTGATACAAGAATCGAACTGCCATTTCAAGGTAATTAACTGCCAGAAACCGCCAAGTCAATCGTTGAGAATGAATGCGTGGATGTCCGTCATCTCGCAACGTGTGCCGTAATCCTTGTTGGTGCCGGAAAGGAGCGAAATGCCAAAATATCCGCGCAAGATCTTGCTGAGTGAAAGTGTGTATCCTCCCACCAACTCCCCATCGACAAGCACATAGGCGGTGGTGTCGTTGACGATGAGCGTGAGATCGGCTTCCACCGGCGAATCAGCAGGATTCGGGAAGTCGACCAGTCCCGTTCCAAGCGTCGGGCGGACGGGTTCGTAGTAATAATCCGTGGTAACGAAAAAAACCTTCGACCGGTCGAGGAAAACCGCATAATGAAAATCGGACCCCTCCCGGTAGGCAAAATAAAATCCACAGCCAGACACATCGGCATTGCGGTACGCGCTCGACCATTTCACGTGGGCAGAAAGCAGAAAATTTTCTTCCTTCGTGGAAGACAAAGACCAGGATTGATACCATTCCAGTTGCGCCCACGCCTGATTGAAATCACCGAACTGCTCGAACCTCCCTTCGGTGGAGGGCAGGTATCCCAACTCGAAGTATTTTTGAACCTTGGCGGTCCGCTGTTCGACGCGTTCGGTTGCCGTGAGGTTCGGAGTCCGCGTGGGGCGCGGCGTGCGCGTGGGGGTGGATGTTGCGGTCGGCACGAGGGTTTTGGTCGCGGTGGGCTGTGGCGTGCCGGTCGGAACTTCGGACGCCAGCCCTCCGCAAGCAGACAGGAGCACGCTCAAAACGAATACAATGGTCGCGATGGTTCTTGTTTGGTTGTTATTCATTTCAGTCCCTTTATCTCAAGTCGGAAGGATGCCTTCAAAACGACGGGCTGACCGGCTTCAAACGTCGATCGTGTGGATGAGCGCTCTCACCCAGGGAGACTGGCACAGACCGCCTGATCACAAGGCGCAGAGGTCTCACGGGATACGTTGATGTGGTTTTTGGTTTCAGTTGTCATCTAGCCTCCTCAGTTCTTCGGAATATAAGGCTGGGAGCGAAAAAATACAATAGTTTTATTAATGGGAATTTGTTACAAGCAGGCGAGCCAACGCGCGATATAAAATTCGAGGGGGTGGTGAAAATGGCGGACTAAGGACTCTCTCGCCACAGAGATCACGGGATTCTCTGACTCCTCATGATTTGCCAAGCAAATCACGTTCGGGGCAGGTGGAAAAAATCTCAAAATCTCGGTCTGCCCTGGGGCTAAGCCTACGGCATTAGCCACTCCCACATCCGAACACGCGCCTGAAATGGCTTACAATACGGTCAACAAATAAATGGAGAACGCCATGCCACTCACCGACGAGATCCGAAAACAGATCCTGAGTTTCCAACGCACCGAGATCACAGAACATCACATTTACACGAGGCTCGCAAGAAAGATCAACACCGCGGAAAACGCGCAAGTGATGGAGAAGATCGCGCAGGATGAACTCCGTCACTACAACGAATGGAAGAAACACAGCGGAAGCGACGTTCAACCCGCGTGGCTGAAGGTCTGGTGGTATTACTTCGTCAGCCGCGCCTTCGGGTACACCTTCGGCATCAAACTCATGGAACGCGGCGAGGAGAAAGCGCAAAAGAACTACGCGGCGTTGGCGGCGGTCATCCCCGACGCGGCGCGCATCCAACATGAGGAGGACCAGCACGAGGAGGAACTGATCGCGATGCTGAACGAGGAGAGACTTGAATACGCGGGGTCGGTCGTGCTGGGACTCAACGACGCGCTCGTGGAATTGACCGGCGCTCTCGCGGGACTTACGCTTGCTTTGCAAAACGTGAAGTTGATCGCCCTTTCAGGTCTCATCACCGGCATCGCGGCGTCGCTTTCGATGGCGGCGAGCGAATATCTTTCCACGCGGTCCGAGAAGACGACCAAGAATCCTGTGCGCGCCGCGATCTACACGGGCATCGCTTACATCGTAACCGTTACGCTATTGGTGTTGCCGTATTTGCTGTTCGAGAATTACATCCTCGACCTCGTCATCACCCTCACGACCGCCGTCGTCATCATCGCGGTCTTCAATTACTATATCTCGGTTGCCAAAGGCGAATCGTTCCGTGAACGATTCTTGGAAATGGCGGGGTTGAGTCTCGGCGTGGCGGTTTTTTCTTTTATCATCGGTTATTTTATTCGGCAGTGGCTGGGGATTGAAGTGTAGTTGTTGCGGCAGTTGAACTGCTGCAACAACAGGAAAAATATGAAAATCTTAACTGTAGACACCGGCACAGGCACGCAGGATATTATCCTCTACGATTCGAATCTCGAATCGTAAGGCGGGATGGCATCCCGCCCCACGACAGATATGAAAATCTTAACTGTAGACATCGGCACAGGCACGCAGGATATTTTCCTCTACGATTCGAATCTCGACCTCGAGAACGGATTCAAACTCGTCCTGCCTTCGCCGACCATGATGGTTCATCGCCGCCTCAAGCAATCGCTTCACCTTCGGACCCCGATCCTGCTCACCGGACATCAGATGGGTGGCGGACCTTCGGCGTGGGCGATCGAGGAGTACGCCCGCGCAGGGATTCCCGTCTACATGACGCCCTCCGCTGCGACGACGATCAACGATGAGTTGGATAAAGTGGAGGCGTTGGGGATAAAGATTGTTTCCGATGATGAAAGAAGAAAGATGAAAGATGTGGAGCAACTGGAATTGAGAGATTTTGATTTTGAGTTGATCTCAAAAACATTTGCGGCGTACGGCATAGCGCTGAATGATCTCTCCGCAATTGCCGTCGCTGTGTTCGATCACGGCAACGCGCCCGCGGGAGTTTCGGATCGTCAGTTTCGTTTTGATTATTTGGATGAAAGAATAAAAGCAAAGAACTCTCTTTCGGCTTTTGCGTATCTCTCAAACGATGTGCCAAAAATTATGACACGCTTGCAATCTGTGGTTGATTCTGCTGGCAAGTTACCTTGTCCACTTGTGGTGATGGATACGGCTCCCGCGGCAGTGTTGGGCGCGAACTTTGATTCCCAGGTGGCTACGCGTATACAGAAGATCATTTGCAATGTGGGGAATTTCCACACGTTGGCGTTCCGTTTGGGTGATAAGGGAATCGAAGGCGTCTTCGAGCATCACACGGGCGAGATCGATCTGGAAAAACTTGAAGGGTTGATCCGCAAGTTAGCCGATGGCTCTTTGAAACATCAGGATGTGTTCGATGATATGGGACACGGCGCGCTGATGTATACCAATGAGGTGTTTGAGTTTGGAAAAGATGAATTCGATGTGGTGGTGACGGGACCAAGGCGTTCGATGTTCGCCCTCACCCCCAGCCCTTCTCCCACGGGGAGAGGGGAGAGTCTGCGCCCCTATTTTGCCGTTCCGTTCGGTGACATGATGATCGCGGGGTGTTTTGGTCTGCTGGCGGCGACGGCGGAGGTGATGCCGGAGTTGGGCGAGGCAATTCAAACGTCGTTGGGAGGCGGTGGGAAGCGCGGCGTCGCGCCGTGGGATGCGTGAATTCGTCTCAAAAAGTGAGAAGTTTCCGCAGGCTTTTTCGTCTTAACTTCAAATCCAATTTTCAAAAGGAGTTCGAGATGAAAAAGAATCCGTGGATCGCCGCAGTGTTGAATTTCTTCTTTATGGGGCTTGGCACGCTGTACATCGGGCGTCGCAAGCTGACGGGGTTGGGACTCACGCTCGCCGCCATCGCGCTGACGTATGTGGAACTGCAGTTGCAATCCGCCACGCCGGCGCTGTACCCGATCATGTTCGGGGCGGTGTTCGTGGCGAATACCGTGCTCGCCATCGATGGGTATAACGAAGCGAAGATGTGATCTCCCGTAGGGGCGGGGTGACCCCGCCCCTACAGTTGCATGGCCAGCCCAAACCGCGTCCCCAACTGTGGGGATAAGAACGCGGTGACTTCGACAATCTCATCCCCCGCGAAGATGGGCAGGAGAACGCCGAAGGCTTGATACGCTTCGCCTTCAGCGCGGTAGATGCCAAAGGCGGGATGTCCGTTCGCGGAGGTGGGAATCAATTTCCAATTTATGTTCGGCACAAATACAAAGTTTTGCAACGCGCGCTGAATGGAGTCGCGCCCTGCATACCAGACTCCCATGGGCGGCATGGCGAAGGTCGCTTTTTGGTGGAGGAGTTGAATCAGTGAGTGAACATCGCCCGCCTCCCAGGCGGCGACGAATTGGGCGAGGTATTGCTGGGGAGCAGGAGTTTCTTCATACGTGGCGGGTTCAAGATTTTTTCGTGCGCGATATAAAAGGTTGTTGACCGAATCCACGGTGAGATCGAGCGTGGCGGCGGTCTCTTCCGCGCTCCAGTTGAACACTTCGCGCAGAATCAGCACAGCGCGTTGACGCGCGTTGAGTTTTTGCAATGCGACCATGAAAGCAAACGAGATCGTCTCGCGGCGCTCGTAGGAATGTTCGGGCGTTGGCTCAAGGCTCACGAGCCACGAATCAGGCAGAGGGTCCAGAAAAGAGGCGGAGGGATTTGGTCGAGGCGGCTCATCGGGATTCGACGGGTCGCCTTCGATGGGGAGGAGAATCCGCTTTTTGCGTTTGCGGAATTCGTCCAGCCAGAGACGGGTGGCGATGACGTACAACCAATTGCGGAAGGAGCCGCTTCCATCGAACGATTTGAGTTTGCCCCACGCACGGAGAAGGGTCTCCTGCACGATATCTTCCGCATCGTCCAGTGAGCCGCTCAAACGATAACAATGCACCAGCAGGGGTTTGCGATGCAGTTCGAACAGCGAGTTAAACGCAGGGCTATCGCCTTGACGCGCGGCGACGATGATCTCATTTTCATTCGGTTGGGTCATTGGACCTGTTCTTTTGTTTCAATGCGATCACGTGGGAGCGTTGGAGCAATTGTATCGCACGGGCGACATCCGCTTGTTCGCGCAGGTAGAAACTCACCCAGCCCGATTCAGGCAGGATGTGATGCGGCTCCGCCTCTCCCGCCGCGACGATCGCATTCCGGACTTTTTTCGGGAAGGGAATATCCACCAGCGAGTCGCCGTGGATGTGACCGATCTCGCGTTTGCCGATGCGGAATTCCACGCCGCCGAAGCGGTGCGGGTACGATTCGATGCCTTCCCAAGTGAGCAAGGTCTCAATGATTTGTTTGGATGCGCCGCGAATTGACATGTTGAATCTTCATCACATGGAAGAGGCGAATTACAGCGTTTCTTACTTTTGGGATGGAATATAATGCAGACACAAAAGCAACGCGGTGGTCGAGTAGGTCGAGGCGCTAGCCGAGACCGTATCGAGACCACAGAGTTTCATCCAATTTTTCGTTTGATGGTTACCTGTGGTCTCGATACGACGGCGGACGATCACCGCCGTCTACTCGACCACCGAGGTATGAATAAATAGGAGAATTTAAATGTGCGGAATTTTTGGATACGTTACCAATAAAGAGACAGAACTTGGTCCTATTTTGATCGCGGCCGCGGAGCGATTAACCTATCGCGGTTACGACTCGGTCGGTGCGGCGACGTTGAACAACGGAAGAATCGACCTGCGCAAAGATGTGGGCAAAGTGGATTCGGTGGCGGCGAAATACAATATCGCCGAAATGCGCGGACAGCGCGGGATCGCGCAATTACGCTGGGCGACGTTTGGCGAGCCGTCGCAGGTCAATTCACAACCGCATTTGGATTCGGACGGCGACATGGTCGGCGCGCACAACGGCAACGTGGTAAACAACGTCGAGTTGCGCGAGCAGTTCATCGCGGAGGGCATGACCGTCCGTTCACAGAATGATGGCGAGACGTGCGTCCATGCGGTGGAAAGATACATCAGCCGCGGGTATGAGTTCATCGACGCCATCCGCTTGGCGTATGGCGATCTCGAAGGCGATTATGCCTTCGTCATCGGGCGCGCGAATGACGATAAGTTATACGCGTTCAAAAAAGGTTCGGGCATGGTGGTGGGACTCGGCGAGGGCTTCACCTGCGTCTCGTCCGATCTGCCGTCCATTCTGCCGTTGACGCGCGAAGTCATCCGTCCGCAGGATGGGGAGATCGTCACGTTGTGGGCGGATAAAGTCGAGGTGCGGTCGGTCAAGGATGGGAAAAAAATCGATCGAAAGCAGGAAACAGTTACCGAGTCGATGGATGCGGTGCAGAAGGGTGGCTATCCACATTTCATGTTGAAGGAGATCCATGAGCAGAGTCAGGTCGCCCGTGAATTGTCGCATGTATTGAACGGCAACCGCGAAGTTGAAACGCTTGTCGAGAGGATGAAGCAGGCGCGTCATTTGTATTTCATAGGATGCGGAACAAGTTATCACGCCGCGTCGGTCGGCGCGGTCTATTTCGCGCAGTTGGCTGGGCGCGCCGCGATCCCCGTGCTTGCGCCGCAGTTCATCGCGCAGTACGCGCCGACGGTGAGTCACGATGACGTGGGGATTTTCGTCAGCCAATCGGGCGAGACCAAGGATGTGCTCAACGCGCTCGAAGCGGCGGAGGCGCGCGGCATGGCATGTTTCGGATTGGCGAACGTGGTCGGCTCGACGTTGACAAAGGCGACTTCGTTCACTCTCCCTTTATGCTGTGGCTACGAGATCAGCGTCCCCGCCACGAAGACGTTTACCAATCAGGTTCTGACATTTTTATATCTGGCTAATAAAATGTCTGGCAAAGATGTGCGTGAATTGGATTCGATTCCCGAATTGATGGAACAGACTCTTGAGATGGTCGAGCCGCAGATTCAAGAGATCGCGAAAGATATCAACGAGTGGAATGACATGTATTGCCTCGGCTTCGGCGCGACGTACGCGATCGCGCTCGAAGGCGCGTTGAAGTTGAAAGAGATCACGTACGCCCACTGCGAAGGGATGCTCTCGACCGAGTTCAAACACGGACCGCTCTCCGCGGTGAGCAAGGGCTTCCCCATTATCTTCGTGTCAGATGGCAGCGCAAATCCGCTCATCATCAGCGGCATCAACGAAGTGAAGGTGCGCGGAGCACGGACGATCGTCATCGCCGAAGAGGATGCCCGCCTGCGCGCCAACGGCGATGATTTGGTCGTCATCCCTAAATCTGACCCGCAGATCAGCGCGTTGTTGGGAGTCCTGCCGTTGCAGTTGCTCTCGTATCACATGAGCGTGATGAGAGGGTTTGACCCCGATTTCCCGAGGAATTTGTCAAAGACGCTGACAGTGGATTAGGGTAGCGGTATGGTTGTATAATAGAAGAAAATACGCCATGCAGACGTTTCCGTGCCCCTACTTGAACGGCGAAGTCGAATTGACGGATGAGCGTGAAGCGCATATTGCACAAACGCATCCTGATCTCTTGCCAGAATATTTGTTACAAATGAAACAAACTCTGGCGGACCCTGATCAAGTTCGACGCAGTGCCCGCATGAGCGCAGCTCGATTATTTTATCGTTGGTTCGATGGTGTTCGTCAAGGCAAGTATGTGGTTGTAGTTGTCGTCAGTGAAACTGCTCCTGATGAGCGGAACTGGATCATCACCGCCTACATCACCCGTCGTTTACCAGATGGAGAAATAGAATGGCAGAAAAACTAACCTTTCAATATGACCGTGAAGCAGATATCCTGTATATCAACACTGTCACGCCCTATGCCGAGCAGGAATCCGAAGAGTTGGGGGATGAGATCATTGCGCGTCTCAACCCAAAAACAGGCAAGATCGAGAATTTTGAAGTGCTGTTCTTTACCAGCCGCTTGCTGAGAAGGGAGTTGTTCTCCCTGCCTGTGATCGCCGATCTGCGTCAGGTTGCAACAACCTAGAAACAATATCCATTTATGGAATGAATTGAACAACTCGCTCAAGCCGCGCTCAAACGCGACCATCTCAAACTACGAAGTTTGGTGCAGGATGTGACGCGTGAAAAAGTTGACTGGAGCAAAATACCACGCCCGTTAACCGATGATGCGCGCTTATTGGTTTTCAGCGCCACGCTGGTTGAATTACTTGCCCAACGCAATAACCAAGTTCCGCCTGCATGGACAAAAGAAATCGGTCCTTTGAAAGAACCCTTCTTCCTGCTTGAATCCGCAACACGGATGAAACACTTGCGCGTTCTCTGTGAAACGCAATCCCCTGAACCCATGCAAAAGCGTCTCTTGTACGCGCCGCCGCATTTCTTAGAATTTGCATAACTGGATTCGGCACGGGATAAATCCCTGCCTCAGTTCGTGGAAGTCCGCTCAAAGCGGACTCAACCGTCAGCCCGAAGGCACCGCGTTGAGCCTGCCGAAACGGCTTCCATGTGCTGAGGGAGAGTTTCAACCCACCCGTTCTATCCCGCTTTCCCAAGGAATTTATCGAAGATGCTGACCGGTGGATTGAGGCGCTTGCATAAATTGAAAGAGGTTCTTATAATCTGGGCATAGCCAGAAGAAAGTGAGTATGTATGGCAAATTTAGTTAATGAGAACCTCGGAAATGAGCCTTATCGATACTATCCACTTGGAAAGTATGTGGTTCGCGCGCCCGGGATATGCGGCGGCCGCCCCACTTTCAAGTACACACGGATAGAAATCACGGGAACGTTGGACCGATTGGCGGCAGGTGAGACCATGGATGAAATCATCGCAGGGTATCGCGACAAGGTCTCGCATGAAGCGATTGTCGAAGCCATCCAGTTGATCTCCAATCAATTTGTCAAATCCCTTCCCCAATTAGAAACAGCTTAATGATCGTCCTTGACGAACAATTGCTCGGTCGAGATATTGATAAACAAATCGCTCGCTGGTATCAGGGAGCGGTTTGTTTCATTATGGACTTGCGCCCCAATACAGTGGTCAAGGATGATGCCATTCCCAGATTACTCCAGCAGGAGGATCAACCTACTTTCGTGACGATCAATGAACGCGACTTTTGGCGAAAGGCGGCGATCACTGACCGCTTTTGCATGGTTTGTTTCGCCCTGCCCGATTCACGGACGCGGGAAATTCCAGCGCGGCTGAGAAGATTATTCGATCATCCAATGTTCGACACAAAAAAGAAACGCATGGGGAAAATGATTCGAATCGCGGAGAAAGAAGTGAGTTTCTACAGCGCTGAAGATATGACCATTCAGACGGTTTCGTGACGGGAAGGTTTTTACCCCGATTTCCAGAGAAGTTTGTCAAAGACGCTGACGGTGGATTAAGGAGTGAATCAATGAATCAAAATAACAATACCCAAAGTAATCCTGATACTGAGGCTGACATCAGGAAATTAGTTGCGACTATCAAAAAGCTCATGCCTAGCAACCCTGATGGTTGGGTCAAATGGCGAAAAGTTGCTAAAGAGCAAGAAGGTTCGGAGGAATATGTTGATTTTGTAAGAGGATTTGCTTCACTAGCTAAATGGAAGCATTTGTTTGCTGACAATGATCATGTTGTTAAACTTACAGAAGATGGAATTAAATTTGCTAATACAAGGCAAGATGAAAATCAGTTATCGGAGATTGACCAAATTGTCAACAGTGTCAAAAAATACGCTGCAAAACTGGAAAGAATTTATCTAAAAGTTAATAATATATCTAAAGTTGCTCGTGTTGGAAATAAATACGTTCAAGCAATATATTTGGATGTATTGGAAGAAGAGGCAATTTCATCAGAAACACCTGTAGAATTTCAGCCTTATGGAGGAAGCATAACGCGCGGGAAAATTGTCGGGCAGGAACCCGATGGAGGAGTATTTTATGTTGCATTTGACAATGAAATACTTGAGACAAGCCTACCTGCCAGACTGAGCATTGATCCAGGTTATCTACTTCATCAACTTGCAGAAAAGATAGAAAAGTTGTCAAATATTCCTCCGCTATTTAAATCTATTACAAGTAATATTAATCAAAACAATCTGTTACCCATTTCTCACGATAACTCGACAGATGTTGCAACTCAACTTAGAGATCTTCAAACCCCTTGGGCGCGTTATTTATGGGGACCTCCAGGTGCAGGAAAGACATTTGCGCTATGTAGCCTTGTCCTTCAACTTATCGAGCGCAATCCCAATGAGCAGGTTTTAATTATTGCCCCTTCAAACAGGGCTGTTGATGTCGTCGTTCAACAACTTGTCAATCAAATTGAAAACAGCAGATTAATAAACTTGGTTGAAGAAAGAAAGATTTTACGTTTTGGATATCCACGAAAAAGCCAGATTCTCGAGAGATCCGAACTGCTTGGACCACCCAATTTAGACAAGTTAACCCAAAGGGTTAAATCTTTATCTTTACAAATATCGAAAACTGAACGAGAAAAAGATTCTGATGCGTCGACAGCTATTCTAAGGGCTGAAATGTTAGCAACTCAAGAAGAAATTAAGAATGAGGTGGCAGTACATATCCGTGAAAGTAGAGTGGTTGCGACTACCTCTGCACTTGCCTATTTGCCAAACAGTCCAATCTCAACAAGCTTTTGGGATAATGTAATGGTAGATGAAGTAACAATGGTGACCCCCTGCGATGTGTGCTTTTGTTGCTTCGCTTGCCGAAAAAAGGTTTTTACTAGCTGGTGATCCACGACAACTCGGACCGATCTATAAAAGCGATCATTCTGCGACGATGGATGATTTTGAATGGATGGGTCGAGATATTTTTGATAAAGGTAGAGTTTCCAGTGGCGAAGGCGAAAATCGTAGAATTAGCACTGAGGACTTTAGGTTATCTAGAATTACCAGCCAAAGAAGATGCGATCCAAATATTTGGTCAAAAGTTTCGCGTTTATATCCCGAGGTCAAGAACCTTACAAAAACAGAAACGCTTCAAGACATAACCAACCTTCCGCCTTCAGCTGGCAGCTCAGTCGTGTTTCTTGACACATCAAACAGCAGAAATTTATCTAAATGCGAAAACCGATATGGGAGTTGGCAAAATCAGTATACTGCCGAGCTTTCAATGGAGGTAGCCTGTACAATTGCCGCCGAAAAACAAAACCAAATTTCAATAGCAATTATTTCTCCATATCGTGCTCAGGTCAAGCTCTTAAGAAAATGGGTAAAACAAGAACAACAAGCAAGCATTACTCCATATAAATCCATTGATTTTGAAGCAGGCACTGTGCACCAGTTTCAAGGTAGCGATGCTGATGTAGTTATATTTGATATGGTCGATGGGGTTGGCAGGCAGAAAATCGGCAGTCTTTTACGGGGAGACACAGGAATTAGGCTCGTAAACGTTGCCATCACACGCGCCAAGGGGAAATTTATTATCATTGCTGATAAAAGATGGTGTGAAGAAAACTTTAGACGCGAGGAAAATCCGCTCTTATGGGATTTGGTATTGGAGTCCAATCATAGAGAGTCGATTAATGTAGCGCCTCCACTAGAAATTGAACTTAATAAAAAAAGAAATAAGCTCGAATCCCCAATCGAGGAACTCTTATTCGAAAAAATATCAACGAACAAAAAACTTGCTAAAAAAATTCAAACCCAATATATTATTAATGATGAAGGTAAAAGCATAATATCCCGAGCTGATTTTGCCTTTCCAGATATAAAATATGCGGTATATTGCGATGGAAAACAATGGCACTTAAATAAAGATCGGTGGCAACGTGATTGGAGACAGAGGAACAAATTAACGGAACTTGGATGGATATTTTCGGTATTTACAGGAAGTGACGTTCACAATCATACTGATGAGTGCGTATCTCAGATAGAAAAAACTTATTTTTCTCGTTTAAAAAATTTACAACCCAACGTACTTCAGACCACCAGCGATATCTAAGACAAGTTTAAGGTTGGAAAAGAGAATAGGGAGGAGATGAGGAAGGGACCTCACCCTGATTAGCGTGCGTTATCGGCGTGTCCGTTTGTCCCTCTCCAAATGGAGAGGGTACAGAGTCGGTTTCTTTTCTGGGCACATAAATATATCGAGTTTCTAAAGAAATGTTTGTTTGATGAGCAAAAGCATCACCCCTTTAGGGGAGACGGGAGAGGGGTTTTCTCAAATCGTACCGACGGTTCAAATTTTGGGTTTAATAGATTCAGATGACAACCCACAGCAGGATCAATAAAACGGAGACACCATGCCACTCGCACAAAGCACGGTCAACGGCACTCCCTACTACACGGACGGCGTAAAGTATTACACATTTCATCGAATTATCACCGCCAAAGACCCTTTTTATATCTTCGCCTGCAGAGATCTGGGCATCCCCGAAACGAAAAAGTTTACTCCTGAAGAGGAGAAACGAATCAATGATCTGGCGGGAACGAGCATCCATCAAAAAACAAAGTACCTGCTCTTGAAGAACGGACAGGCAGTGCAAATGCCTTATCGCATCAGCGTTCCCGATGTAAAACCGGGGGATATCATTTTGCGGGAGGTGGCTCCGCCACGGCAAGCGCCCGCGCCGGCGAGCAAGGTTTGGCACAAAGGTTGCGCATCCTGGTCCGACCCCGGAATAAACTGCTCAGTGTGCGGCAGACCGCTCACCTCTTGATTCCATCCTGTGGTGGGAACAAAGCGTCGGAGAAAGTCCTCCTCTATCCGTTGAAAAAAAGATTCATTTGGAGTATTCTAGGGGAGATCGCCGCGCGGGAAACGCCGAAACTGTTCCACCCGCGGTCGAGTCAACCAAGGAGAAGATGCAATGACAAAGAGAATCATCCAGACCACCCTGATTTTCATACTTCTAACCGCGTCCTTCGCCTCGGCGGGAGGCGTGGGAGCATCGGCGAGTTGTCCTGCTTACATTACGGTGCAATGGGGTGATACCTTGAGCGGCATCGCCAAACAATGTGGCACCACGGTAGACGCCATCCGCGCCGCGAACCCCGGTTTGGGATGGTGGCTGTACGCCGGTCAAGTGCTCTACATCCCAACGGGTTATACACCACCCGCTTCACCCCCGACGTACGGCGGCACCTACACCGTGCAATGGGGTGACACCCTCGGCATCATCTCCAAAAAGACCGGGGCAAGCGTGTCCGCGTTGCTGGCGGTGAATCCGCAGATCACGAACCCCAGTCTCATCTACGCGGGACAAGTCATCTACCTGCCTGCCGGCACGGGCTCCCCTCCGCCAACTTATCCGCCGCCCACGTACCCAACCCAGCCTCCCAGCACCGACTCCTTCAAGATCGTCAAGATCACCTACAAAGGCGGGCTGTTCATTCGCAACGCGCCCGGCGGGACGGAGATCCTTTCCTCCGCTGTGCAGAACACCTACTGGTACTACAACACCGGCAAGATTCAACGATTGGCAGACGGCTCGGTGTGGGTCGAGGTCAAACTCGGTGAACAGATCAACGGTTATTGGAGAGGCTGGATGCTGGTGAAAGATTATCTCGGCAAATATTTCACCTCTCCGAAGATCGATTGACGAATACCAAATAAAGAATAAAGATCAGATTGCCCCGACGTTAATCGGGGCAATCTTGCTCACGGAGAAAAACTCATGACCACTCCCCTGCCCCGCGCGAAAGTGAAGAAGAACCAGACCTGGAATGCCGAAAGCGTGTTCGCGTCGCCGAGCCAATTTGATGATGAGGTGAAAAGCATCCTCGACGCGTTGCCCACGATCAAAAAATATCAAGGACATCTCGGTGATAGCGTGGATACTTTCCTCGAAGCAATGAACGCGATGGACGCGCTCGAACAGCGTTCGATGAAAGGCCGCGTCTACGCGACGATGTCTAGTTCGGTGGATGCGAACGATGAACAGGGCGCGGCGATGAACGGGAAAGCCATGTCCATGCTGGCGCAGGTGGGCGCGGCGGCGTCCTACGTGGAACCAGACCTCCTGTCGGTGGGTGAAGCGAAATTACGTCAGTGGATTCAATCCGACCCGCGCATGAAGCTCTACGAGCATTTCGTCAACGACCTCTTTCGCAAACAGGCGCATGTCCGCAGCGCCGAAGTGGAAGAGTTGATGGGCATGTTGCGCGATCCGTTCGGCACGGTGCGTAACACAGCAGGTCTGCTGGCGAATGCCGATTTTAAATTCAAGCCCGCGAAGAACAGCAAGGGCAAAAAAGTGGAACTGACCCAAAGCACGTTCGACGCGATACTCAACGGGTCAGACCGCAAGGCGCGCCAAACCGCATGGGAAAATTACAACGACAAATATCTCGAATACAAGAACACGCTGGCGAGCAATCTCGCCGCGTCGATCAAAGCCAACGTGTTCAACATGAAGGCGCGCAAGTTCAACTCCGCGCTCGAAGCTACGCTTTTCAATGGCGACGTGCCCGTTGAGATGTTCCACAATCTCATCAACATCTTCAAAAAGAATCTTCCGCTTTGGCACAAGTATTGGCGCATCCGACGCAAGGCATTGGGCGTGAAGACGTTGAATCCGTACGACGTGTGGGCGCCGCTCACGACGAAGACTCACAAGGTCCCGTTTGAAACGGCAGTGGATTGGATCTGCGATGGGCTCGCGCCGATGGGAGAGGAATACGTGCGCGTCATGCGCAGGGGATGCCTGCATGACCGTTGGGTGGATTGGTCGCCCAACGCGGGCAAGCGGCAAGGCGCGTTCTCAACGCGCGTGCCGAGCGATTCGCATCCCTTCATTATGATGAGTTACACGGATGACGTGGGCAGTATGAGCACGCTCGCACACGAACTCGGTCACTCGATGCATGCGTATTACGCCAGCCGCGCCCAACCAATGATCTATTACACGTATCCGTCGATCATTTCCGAAACCGCTTCGAACTTCAATCAGGCAATGACGCGCGCGCACCTGCTCAAGACGAATCAAAACAAATATTTTCAAACCGCCCTGCTCGAAGAAGCCATGGATAACTTCCATCGTTATTTCTTCATCATGCCCACGCTGGCGCGCTTCGAACTCGAGACGCATCAACGCATCGAAAAAGGTCAGCCGCTTACAGCAGACTCGATGATCGAACTTATGGCGGATTTGTTCAGCGAAGGCTTCGGCGGTGAAATGAATCTGGATCGTCCACGCGTGGGCATCACGTGGGGCACATTCACCACGCATCTCTACATCGACTTCTACTCGTTCCAGTATGCCATCGGCATCTCCGCCGCGAACGCCATCGCCAAGCGGATTCTCGATGGTGTCCCGAACGCCGCGCAGGATCACATCAACTTCCTCAAGGCAGGCTCCTCGAAATCGCCCATGGACGTGTATCGAGTCGCGGGCATTGACATGACCACCACCCAACCCATCGAAGACGCGTTCTCCGTGCTGGAGGAATATGTGGATCGGTTGGGGGTATTGACAAGCAAGTAAACAATCAGACTTCCGAAGTCATCGAGATTTCGGAAGTCTTTTTTTTTCCTTGACAAATAGACAAACATCGATATAATCTCGCATAGGTAAACGTCGATATGAATAACGTCCCTCTGGTTTGCAACATGGATGTGTTCACGCCCGCCGAGCGCGAGAGTCACATTCAAAACACACTGCAACTCTATCAAACGGTTCAAGATATTCGCGAAGCAGAAAACGGATACGAATTCCTTTTCCCGTACACGACGGAACTGGCAAAATTAACGGAATTCATTTCCAAAGAAAAGATGTGTTGTCCGTTTTTGGAGTTTACGCTGAGAATCGAACCGAACGAAAAGCCTGTTTCGTTAACGCTCACGGGTCCCGAAGGGACTCAAGAATTTTTACGAAACGAATTTCAAGAAGCATTCGCATGAAAACAAAATTCGACCCCGTCCTGTTTGCCAAAGCCATCGCCGACGACACGCGCCAGAAAATCATGAGCGAGTGTTGTTGTTGTGAACTCTCCGTCTCTGAGATCGTCGATAAAGTCGGTTTCTCGCAACCCACCATCTCGCATCATCTCGCCATCCTGCGCGATGCCGGTCTTGTAGACGTGCGTGAAGAGGGCAAGCAGACCTTCTACACGCTCAACCAAGAGCGCATCGCGGTGTGTTGCGGTCAGATCATGCTCAAGTTCGCGCCCGAATCAGAGACGACACTTACAGTTAAACAAGCCTTTCAAAGTTGATCGCGGGATGCCCTCCTGGACGGCATCCCGTTTATTGTACACAAACACATAGACATATTTCTATGCAAGGAGACCAATGACGACGAATACTCCCATTCACGATGCCGTCCGCGAGCATTACGCGGAACGGATCACAAGCAATGCTTCCTGTTGCGGAGGCGCCGATTGCTGTTCAACGTCTGATAGCAACCTCTACCCCGAGGAGTTGCTCGCCACTCTTCCCTCAGGCGAATCATCCGTCAGTTACGGCTCTGGCGACCCGATCACGCTCGCGTCATTGCAACCGGGGCAGGTTGTCCTTGATCTCGGCTCCGGCGCAGGGCTCGATTGTTTCTTCGCCGCGAAGAAGGTTGGCGAAACCGGTCGAGTCATCGGCGTGGATATGACCCCTGAAATGATCGAACGCGCCAGATCTAGCGCAAAACGGATGAACGTCACCAACGTTGAATTCCGCCAGGGATACATTGAGGACCTCCCCGTAGATTCGAACACGGTGGATGTCATCATCTCGAACTGTGTCATCAACCTTTCGCCGGATAAATCGAAAGTGTTCGCTGAAACGTTCCGCGTTCTCAAACCCGGCGGCAAACTGGCAGTCTCGGATATCGTCACCGACGGACCGTTACCGGAAGCCGTGAAGCAAAGCCTGAGCGCGTGGGCAGGATGTGTGGCAGGCGCGGTGGAAGCGGACGATTACATCGGCATGATGGAGGCGGTCGGTTTCACGGATGTTTCGGTCACCCCGGTGTTCTTCGACAAGGAAACTGTCGATTCTGCGCTCGATGATATGAAATTAGATTTGGATCAATATCCGCGCGAGGATGTGTACAAGGCAGTCTACAGCGCCAAGATCACCGCTTACAAGCCCAAGTGATCGACCTTGGAATCTCTTCAACGAAAGGAGGTGAACGACATGGAACTGGACGTCTTATGCGACGAAACCTGTTGCGGAGCCGGTTGCGATTGCGGCGGCGGGTGTTGCTAACCGCGCAGGAATAAAAACAGGCTGAAGACTCAAGAGTCTTCAGCCTGTTCGTTTTCCGTGCTTGTTTCTATTCCGAACCTTCCGTTTTGGTTTTGGTAGTGCGTTTCTTTTTCCGCGACGTAACGGGAGGAACGGGATTTTCGATCTTCGGCTGGGTTTCAAAGTCCGGCAAGATCACATCCACATCGCGGATGGCGCGCACGAGGTAACCGGAGAGTCCGATCAGGGTGCCGGCGATCCCGCAGAGGAAGATCATCAAGCCGAAACCGGAGCCGGGACCCGTGCCGACGATCCAGCCGAAGTAGCGCACAAGCTGTCCGCCCTCCGCCATGGCAGGTTCGAAGATACCTTCGCCCAAAAATCCAGCCACAAGGGGGGTGAGAGGTATCATGGCTTGAGCCAAAAAGTCACTGGCGGCAAAGACGCGCCCTTGCACGTCGGGGGGTATCTTCGTTTGTAAAAATGAATCCATCGAAACATTGACGACCGGTTCGAAGACCGCGTCCATGACGGCGGCGATCACCCAGAAGATCATCAACTGACCGATGCCGAGCAACGTCAGCCCGAACAGGCTGGAGAGGATCCAGCCGAGCAAAATGGCGCGCACCGGTCGGCGGATTCCCCCCACCGCGGTAAGAAAGATTCCCGCGGCAAGCGCGGCGAACGCCGCCGCCGATTGGGCTGTGCCGGCATTACTGGGGTCTCCGCCGGTGCGAAGGGAAACCATGGTAAATAGCGATGTGACCGAGAGCGCTACGCCGGAGAAGAAATTGCCGAAGAAGAAGATGAGTTGCAAGCCGAGCAAACCGGGGCGTTGCAGGATGTAGCGTATCCCGTACATTGCTTCTTTAAGGAATTCACTGCGCGCGCTTTCACCCTCTTTCGTGTGAGGCGTCACTGGCACGTCCACGATCAGCAAAGCGGTGATCGAAACCGCGTAGGAAACCAGGTTCAAGATGAGGATACCGCCCAACCCGATACCGCGAAACAACAGAACCGCCAACACCGGACCCACGATACCCGGCGCGCTATCGAGCAGGGCAATGAACCCATTGGCGCGAATAAAATGTTTCTTGGAAACCATCGTGGTGATCGCGGCGGAATACGATGGCGATTGGAAGGCATACCCCACGCCCTGAAAGATCGCCGCGACATACAAATGCCAAAGGGCGAGCATATTTGCCTGCTCGAGGATCAACAGAAGCACGGCGGCAGTCAGCGATACAACATCGTAGACCAGCATCATCGCTTTGCGCGGATACCGATCCACGAACACGCCGGCGAACAGGATCACCAGCAGGTAGGAGGCGAAGTACAGCGATTCCCACGAGCCGAGCGCGTTTCCGCTCGATTCCGTGCGGCTCAAAATCCAGGCGGGGAGCGCGAAGAAAGCGATATTCGACGCGGTCCCGGAGACCATTTGACCCAGCCAGATAACGAAAAGCCCCTGCAATCCCCGCGGGCGGCGTAGAGGGATGACCCAATTCATAATTTCTCACTGGGAGAATAACACAGGGTAAAAAAGAAAACAACCCTATCAGGGTTGTTTCATTTCACGTTAACAAGTTGAATTGTCAGACAGATTCTGGCTGTGCGAGAGTATCATGATCCGGCAGGATCGTTTCAGCATTGCGGATGGAATGGATAAAATACCCGCAAACCCCGACCAAAGCCGAGATCAAGCCGCACAGCACGATCAACGACCCCATGCCTGAACCGGCGCCGGTGCCCACCAGCCATGATAACGCCGAGGGGAGTCCCGTTCCCACGCGCGCGGCGGGTTCCAGCACAAAGTCAGCGAGCGCGCCTCCGATCAACGGCGAGATGGGATTCGTCAACCACGCGATCAAACGCCGGCTGGCAAAGACGCGTCCTTGTAAATCTGGCGCGACCTTCGATTGCCAGATCGCCTGGTTCGAGCCATTCACCAGAGGGATGATGAACGATGTGATTGCAATGCCTATGATCCAGACCGGAAGACCCCCGGCAAAACCCATGATCGCCATTCCAGAGCCGCTGATGATCCAACCAAGTAGAACCCCGTGGACGCGGCGCTTGAAGCCTCCCCACGCGCTCATCCCAACGCCTCCCACCACGGCGGCGATTGCCCCTGCCGATTGAACGGTCCCAAACGCCAAGCTGTCGCCGCCTGAACGGGTGAGGATCATCGGCGCCAATACCGTGAAGCCGATACCGGCAAACAAATTTCCAAAGAAGAATACCATTTGCAAACCCAACAGGCTCGGGCGCGCAAAAATATATTTGAAGCCGTATGCCGCTTCCTGCAGCATTCCTCCGCCCTGTGATTTGACGCCTTCCTCGGTTCGCACCGGCTGGGGAATATGCACGACCATCAACGCGCCGATGGCAAAGAGAAAAGTGACCACATCGAGAAACAGAACACCAACAAGCCCGATGACCGGCAACAACGCGCCCGCGAGGACCGGGGCGATCACTTGCGGACCCGAGTCGATGAGCGACATCATGCCGTTGGCGCGCCCAAGTTGTTCCTTGGGCACCATGGTGGAGATCGCGGCGGAGTAGGCGGGCCATTGGAACGCCATACCCAACCCGTAAATGATGGATGCGCCGTACAAATGCCAATATTCAAGAATCCCCAGCGCCTGCAAAGCGAGAATTCCGAGCGTGGCGATGCCTGCCGCGATGTCGCTGACCATCATCATCATTTTGCGGTTATAGCGATCCACCCACACACCGGCGACCGGTGAGATCAACAAGAACGGAGTGATGAAAAACACTTGCATGGTGCCCATTGCCAGCGCGCTGCCGGTTTCATTGAACATGAAGATGGTCAATGCAAATTGACTCATCGAACTGGCAAGCACTGAAACGAGCTGTCCGATCCAGACAACGGTAAAGCCGAACATGCCGCTGGGGCGGCTGGTTGAATTCTCCATGAATGGTTACTCCCGGTTGGTTGAACGTTTATTCAATGTAAATTTCGACGTGCTCGCCGTCTTCATCGTCGGTCACATCGATGATTTTACCCGTAACGCCGGAACGCATGGCCTCCATCACGTTGGACATATCCACGCCTTCGACCTCGGGCGCAAAGTGCGCGCCGATCTTCAAACCTGCGTCCACCAGCGCGAGCGGGATCTGCACCGACGCTTTCGAGCGGCCCGAGCGCGTGTCGGTGACGCGAATCCGCAGCCACTTGGCGCCGCCAGGCATCCCCGGCGCGCGAGGCGGAAGGGGTCGTTTGGCGCTCAACGCAGAAAGGAGTTTCGTCCCCTCCTCTGCGCTGAGTTTGCCTTCCTCGATCATTTTCAATATCTTCATTCGTTCTTCTGCTGACGCCATGTCAACCTCCGTTTAAGCGGTGACTACCGCCGAGTCTTCCTTCGACGTTACTTCTGTCGTTTCCTGCGCTACATTTTTCGGCAGTTTAAACTTTATCCAGATGGGAATCACAGACAGCAATAACGCGATCGCCGTGATTGTGAACGGGAATTGCGGACTGAACCGATCCCACAACTGCGCGCCGATCCACGGCGCTGGCAGTGAGACAATCCCCAGACTGGTACTGAACAAACCAAAGGCGGTGCCGCGCAAATTCTGCGGCACTGCTTTGCTGATCAACGACTGATACGCCGGCATCATGATTCCCACGCCCATGCCCGCCATGCCCCAGCCTACGAAATACAGCACAGAATTTCCCTGCGGGATATTGATGAGGATGAACAGCGCGCTTGCCATCATGATCATGCCGCCCGCGATCCCGACGCGTTCACCAACTTTATCCGAAAGCCAACCGCCGGGGATGGTGGTCAGCATCATGCACAAGCCGAACAGCGAGTTGACCCAGCCGATCTGCTGAATGGTCAGCCCGCCGAATTCCTGCATGTACACGGGGAACAAGTTACCGGAAAGCTGAAATGAAATGTCTCGGAAACCATCGGTGATCAGAATCCAGGTGATGAGTCCGCCGGAGAACATCAAGCCGAACATCGCGCCGAGGTTCGACTTCAACCCGGCGAACGAAAGCGTTGGCTTGGTGGTCTGTCCCTTGGCGGCTTCACGCGACATGCTGATGCGCATCAGCGCCGCGATGAAATAAAAGATGCCGGCGATCAACAACATGAATTTGAAACCGTACGAGCCAGCCAGCCACGCGCCCACCGGCGGACCGACAACGGTCACGACCATGAAGATCGCCTGCGAGACGCCGTACACTTTGCCGCGATTCTCCTCGCTGGAATGTTCCGCGATGAACGCGTCGAAGCTGGGTCCCACCAATGCGCGTGCCACCGAACCGACAGCCACCGCCAGCAACAGCCAGTGCCAGGTGTCTGCCAAAATCAACGGGATGAAACCGATCACGCCGAACACACTGCCGATGGCGATCGCGCGCAAACGCCCCAGCGAGTCTGAGATCCACCCGCCAAGGATTTGCAGCATGAGGGGCGCGATCTGTGCCAGCGTGAAGAACAGACCGATCTGCGGAATCGACGCGTCTAAGTCCTTCAAGTACAGCGGCATCAAACCGTCGTACATGTTCCCACCGATGTTCGCAAAGATCATCGCGGTGAGGAACAAGATCAACAAGCCGCTCAACAAAGGTTTTTTCTTTAGTTCAGTCATTTCACTCCTAACCGATATAAACCTGAACGTGCGCATCGTCGTCGTCCACATTGATCATCAGCGGCTCATCGGAAGTCCGCGCGGCTTCCATCATTTCGGCAATCGCCTGTCCTTTGCCTTTGCCCATGCCCTGGATGTTCTGCCCGAACGTGCTGAAGAACCAACCCAACAATCCGAGCGGCGCGGGAAAACCGATGGTGATGTGACGCGGTCCATCACCGGGTTTTACATCCCGGCGATCGACGTTGACATAGATCCAACGTGTAGAACGCCCGCCCGAACCGAGGGCAATTAACAACACACCCAACATCAACGGGAAAATCATGCAATAAAACCAAAAGTTAGCGCCTGCATTCTGCTGGATGGCATAAATAGCCCAGGCGCTCACTACTGTGATCAGGACTCCCACCCACAAGGGGATCAACGCGAAGCGACGCGCCCGCGCTTTGATCCGGTCGAACTCGGGAGCTTCGCTTCGACTCGACTCGCTCGACGCGTCATTTTCGAAGCCTGAGCCTGCCTCCCGGTGGATGATTTCCACCTCCGCCTCAGCCGCCTCTGCGGCTTCATCCAGCGCGCGCATCAAACTCGCGGCATCCTCCGCTGAGATCTTCCCCTCCTCCACCAACTGTAATATTTTTTTGCGTTCTTCGGATGACATTATTTGCCTCCATCGAGTGCGCTCAAAAGTTCGTCAGCCTGTTGGGAAGTGATCTTCTTCTCCGCCAGCATTTTCAGGATCGCCATGCGTTCCGCGTCCGACACCGGTTCCGAAGGAGGTTCAGGAGGCATCGGTGGTTTTGGCGCGCCTTTGAAATCCCAGTTCCAACGACCAACGACCAATCCGCTTCTGGTGTGACCGGTATGGCGCGCATGACGCGCCGCATGACGTTCCGCCCGGCGCGCGGCTTCCTCGGCGCGTTTTGCGGCGCGTGCGGTTGCCTGCTCCACCTGCCGCGAGATCCGCTCGCCGAAATTGGACCAATCGAAATTCAATCCGGCAAAGTTGCCCCACTCGTCGGCGGAGTCACCCGCATCCGAGCGATTGGACACGCGCACTTCGCCGCCCGCGTTCAAACTGATCTTTGCCGAACCATCGCCGAGTGTGACGACGCGTTCGGTCGAGTCATCGTTTTCCATCCCCTGCCAATCCATGAAAATTTCGTCGCCGCGCATGGTGAGGGTGGCGTTCGCGTTCTTTGGCAGGACGAGCAAGACATCTTCGCCCGCGTCGATGGAATATTTCGCATCGGCTTTGGGTTCGAGATACACGACCACATCTTCGCCAACATTGACCTTGATGTCTCCGCGCGCGCCGCGCAGGGCAAGATCATCGGCTACGGAATCGAGCACCACATTGCCATCCACGCCGTGGATGGTCACATCGCCATGCGCATTCTTCACATGCAAGTTACCCTTCACCCCCCGCAGGGACAAATCGTCGGAAAGCATTTCGATGACCAGATCGCCATCCACATCACGGATGGAGGCATCGCCGTGGACGTTTTTCAGGTACACGTCCCCTTTCGCGCTTACCAGCGATAGGTCGCCGTGGATGGAATCGATCGCCACCGCGCCAACGTCGCGCACCGAAAGGTCTCCCCCGACCTCCTTGAGTTCGCATCCGCCCAGCACGCCGCGAATGGAGGCATCGCCGCCAACCATTGTGAATTCGAGCGATGCGCCGCGAGGGACGCGCAGGGAGAGGTCATCGCTGGAGAAAACTGAAACAGTTTCACCCGTCTGTTCGAAGCGGATCTCCTCTTCGTCGCCTTTGACCAGTACGTCACTACCATCCCAACCCGCAACGCTGAGATCGCCTCCGACCGATTCGATCCGTATGGTCGGATTGCTGCCAACAAAGTACGATTTAGACATGGCTTACTCCTCCTCGCCGCGCAAAATGCGCATGGCGTCATCGGCTGAAATTTTCCCTGCCTCAAGGTCGGCAAGGACTGCGCTTCGTTTTTCCGGCGCAACTTCCACCGGCTCATCTTTGCCGGGTTCATAGCCGAGGGCACGAATCACCTCGTGGAGCCGGTTGCGGATGGTCGGGTAGGAAAGTCCTAATTCCTGTTCCATGCGGTTGATCTTGCCTTCGCATCGGACGAAAGTGAAAACGAATTCCATCTGGTCTTGTGAAAGGTTCGAGAATTGCCCCATGGCAAAATGTCCTTCCAGCGAGGTATCGCAGGAGGGGCAGTGCAGTCGAACCACTTCAAGTTCAGATTGGCAGATCGGGCAAAGTGTGGGTGCGGAACGCATGATGTCTATCTCCTATGAGGCAGGAACTTTATCGGTTATATTGTGTAATACATGTTGCGCGACGCCTTTGAAGACTTCGGCTTGAGCGAATCCAAGTGATTTGTTTTCATCGACTCGGTGTAGCGAGCCTGTAATTTTTCGCCGCGTGCGATCATCCATGCGCCGAGGGAAGCCAGCCACAGGTTGAATGTAGAGTTTTGCCTGGCTCGCATCGACAGGCGAATCTCAAAGTCTCTTTGATACTCCCTCTTCGCCAGTTTCAACAGGTCTTCCGTATGTAAATCGTTCATGTTATTTCTCCGTTTTACAAGCGCCTAAAGAAAGGAAAAGTGACACCTGGGTACAAAAAATCAATATTTATACCGTAATAATGAACATATTATTCTATTACTTGAATTTTGTCAAGGTTTAGATAAAGATTTCTTATTCTGGTTTCAATAATATTTAGCCACGAGTTAGAAAACCTTACTTTTGGAGTTTGTTTCCATGATCCGAACTTTATTCTTCTCCCCGGGAAAACCTATACGCAAGGATATTCCGACTTCGGATTTTCCCAAGTTGCTTCGAGATCGAAGGGGGTTGCTGTGGGTGGACTTTGTCAACGAAGCGCCAGAAATCTGCCTCCCCATTTTGCAGGGCTTTGGTTTCCATCCGCTGGCAATCAGCGATGCGCTCGAGGAAACCCACATCCCAAAACTCGATGACTGGGGAAACTATCTGTACATTGTTCTCAACTATTTGAACATCAAAGAAAACCGCAAATCATGGGATACCACGGTTGAAGAGTTGGACATATTTTTGGGCGAAAACTATATCATCACACATCACGACTCCCCAATCCCTGCCATTGATGAAACATGGGCATCTTGTGACCGCGATATTCGAAATGTGCAGAACGGAGCAGATCATCTGCTTTATAAAATCGCTGATCATCTGGTCGCCGGATACATGCCGACTGTTGAGAAAATTGACGCCGCCATCGATCAGATCGAAGACCAGGTTTTCGACAAGCCGACTTCCCGGACTCTGGAGAGGCTGTTCGCCCTCAAGCGCGTATTGTTAGCCATGCGGCGAATCCTGCTTCCCCAGCGCGAAGTGATGAACAAACTCGCCCGTGATGACTATCGAGTGATCGACACGAAGGACCGTGTTTTCTTCCGCGATATCTACGACCACCTCGTCCGTCTGCACGACCTGAACGAAAGCCTGCGCGACCTGGTGGGCGGCGCGCTGGATACTTATCTATCCGTCGTGAATAATCGCATGAACGAGGTCATGAAAACCCTGACCATCATCACCACATTGTTCATGCCTTTGGCTTTTGTCACCGGCTTCTTTGGGATGAACTTCTTCGAGCCACTCGGCAGACTAACCTCTTGGACATCCAATCCAGTCTTCTATATCACCCTGGCAGTCACCATCCTGTTACCCACGAGTATGTACCTCTGGATGCGCCGCAGGACGTGGATATAAACTGTAACCTTGCACGGCAAAATCGGGCTTGACACAGAACAGGCGTTCGGTTATTATTCATAGCACAAATGAGCGAAGAATGCCCAATTCTGGGCTGGAGGTTGCTATGATGATGGTTCGAAAAAGCAAAGGTCTCGGCGAACGCCACCAAAAAATCCTTGATTTTGTTCTCGCGTACCAACGTGAGAACCGCTATCCCCCTTCGATCCGCGAGATCGGCGAGAAGACCGGGATCACATCCACCTCAGTGGTCAATTACTACCTCGACCAACTCGAGAAGATGGGAAAGATCGAACGCGACCGCAAGATTTCGCGCGGCGTTCGTATCTCCGGTCCCAATGCTTCTGCAGACACCCTGCGGATTCCAATTCTCGGACCCATTGCGGCTGGTATCCCCCTCCCCGAACTGGATCCAAACGTCAGTTACCTGACCGATAACGAAGCCAATGCTGTGGATATCGCCCGCAGTCTCCTGCCTGCAAAAGAAAAAGGCGAGAATCTCTTCGCCCTCGAGGTCAAGGGAGATTCGATGATCGATGCCATGATCAACAACGGCGATATTGTCGTGATGAAACCCGCCTCCGAAGCGCGGAACGGTGAAATGGTCGCCGTGTGGCTGCCCCGCGACAACGAAGCGACTTTGAAGTATTTCTTCAAGGAAAAAGACCGCTTCCGCCTCCAACCCGCCAACCCGACGATGAAACCCATCTTCATCAAAAAGACCGAACCGCTGGAGATCAAAGGCAAAGTGGTGATGGTCATCCGCAAAATGGAAAGACCGCTGGCGGCGTAAGTCGAAAAGACTCTCTCGAAGAGACGACCGATCTGGTCGTCTCTTTTTGATTCATCCGGCGTATAATCCGCTGCATTCCATGAACCCATCATAAGGAAAGGAGCCACACATGTACGGAACGATCGCACACTTTCGAATCAAACCCGGTAAGAGGGATGAACTTGTCAAAACGATGGACAGTTTTGGCGGCGCCTTCATCCCCGGCTGGAAGGCGGACTACTACTTCCAAATGGATAGGGATTCCGATGAGTTTTATCTCGTGGCGATATTCGATGACAAACAATCCTACGATGCCAACGCTGACTCGCCCGCTCAGCACGAACGATATATGAAGTTTCGATCCTTTCTGGTTGCCGATCCAGAATGGAACGATGGACAGATTGTCTCAGCAACAGGATCGAGTTCAAAGTGATACAGATGATTGGCTTAATCAAAAACGGACGGCTCTTGCGAGCCGTCCGTTTTTGATTCATTTGAGTTTGATCCGTCCGCGAGCGGACTGGGCTTTACCAAAACCGAATCCAGCGCCGGTTTTCCTGCCTCGCATCGCACCTGAAATTCCGCCGATCAATCCCGGCAGGAACAACAGAACCAGCAATCCAGCCAAGATGGTCAGGAACAGAGGTAACGAAGTAGTGGATACTTCCGGCAACACCCCACCGGGGTTATACGTTTCTTCAGCGACGACAGGACTGCCCGTCAACGCGACCGTGAGATTGCGGTTGACACCATCCCGCAGTGTGAACGGGGAAACATAGGTCAGCTGATACTCGCTTTGAAGGACGCGGCTTTGCTGTTGGAAGAGACTCTTCAACACATCGGCACTGCTGGCATAAGCATACACACCGCCTGCGCGCTCGGAGAGAGATCTAAGCCCGGTTTCATCCAAGCCAGACTGCCCGGAGGCAGCGACATCGCCGAAACCGATGGCAGAGATGGTCAACCCGCTCGTGCCGATACCGGCGATCACCGTCTCGATGGTGTTCGAACTCTGGTTGTCCATGCCGTCGGTCAACACGAGGATGGCTTTGCGACCAGTTGCACCTTCCAACGCGGTGACGGCTTGCATCAACGCATCGTACATGGCAGTATCACTGCCGGTTTGAAGCCCGTCGATTGCGGCGGTTAGCGCGGCGGTGTCCGAAGTGATCGGCTGAACAGCGTAAACGTTGGTGTCATAGGCGATCAGCCCAGCCTGATCACCCGGGCGCATCTGGCTGACGTAACTCTTGGCGGCTTCCTTGGCGCTGGTGATCTTGTCGTTCTTATCCATACTGCCGGAGATGTCGAACACCAGCATCGTCGTCACAGGGATCGATTCCTCGCTGGCAACATCGCCGCCGCCCTTCACTTCCACAAACTCCATCAACTGACCGTTTTCATAGATCTGGATCGTAGACGGGTCTATGCCGACGGGTTCGCCTGCCGCGTTCGTGGCTGAGACGTACACCGTGACGTTGGGGAAATTGGAATTGTCCACCTGTGTGATGCGCACTTGCGGACTCTCCGGTTCCTGCGCGTGGACCGTCAGTGTTGGTACAAGCAACAGGGTTAGGATCAACCCTAAGTTGAGAAAGCTTGCGTTGAGCCTCGTCGAAACGATTCGAGTTGTCGTACTCATGCTTACCTCTTTTCGTGGTACACCAGATCGGTGTTGCCCATGCGAATCTTCTGGCCATTCGTCAATTGAATCCGTTCGATCTTCTTGTTGTTAACGAACGTGCCGGAAAGACTTCGGTCTTGAAGCGAGAAACTCATGCCGTTCCCGTTCAACATGGCGTGTTGCGGGGCAACGTCCGGGTCGGGCAGGACGATCTCTGATTTGAGCGGTGAACTGCCAATGGCAACCGACGGTCCGCCGGCGCGCATGAATTTGTCGAGAATGAACTCGGTGCCTTTGAGTTTGCCCGAAGTGACTTCGAGCCAGGCGCGTGAGAGCAATACAACGATCAGTGAAATGAACGCTCCCACCGAGGCGCCGAGCAGGACCAAGCCTGCAACTTTGCCGGTCAACGGGTCTTGAAGCCGGTTATGCATGAGCTCGAGCAAAACGCCGCCCAACGCGCCGCCGATCAATCCGCCGAGCATACCTTTCCATGCCTGCGATTTGCCGACAATACCTTCTGCCAGCCCGATCAACATGCCGAACACAGCCCAACCGAGGGCGCGCCCGGCAATTCCCGCGCCAACCGATTGGAACAGGAACTCGCTCAACGGCAAGCCAATTGCACCTGCGCCCGAGCCGAGCAATCCGCTGAACACGCCTGATTTGACCGCCTGCACCGGGTTGCGCGTGACCGCGCCTTCAGTGAGACCGATGAACAATCCCACGCACAAGCCCACCAGCGCGCCGACGATCGCCTCGCTGAGATACAGGTTGGACGAGAACGAGAGACCGATCCGGTCGCTGATCTGCCAGCCGATCAACCCGCCTATCGCTCCGAGCAAGGCATAGTAATAGGAACGCATACGTCTATTCATAGGTGGTACCTCCTTCGAATTCGCTTTCAGTCTTTTTCAAATTATGCCAATGGACGACGCTCCTCCGTCCGTTGGCTCCATCCATTTCGTAAAACCCAAAATAGCGGCTGGGGTCGAGCGTGCCATCGGGCTGGCGGATGAAGAACCCTGCCGCCGAAGTGAAAGGTTCCACCACGAGCGCGACCTGCCACGGTTCAGGGAAAAAATTATTGTGCAGGAAGGTATCGTAATGAGAGAGAAAAACTCCCATTCGCGGGTGGGTGTGATACCAGCCGACGATCTTCTCCTCAGGATAATATTTTTCGATCTGGTCGTGCACATCCAGCAGGGTATCTTTGGTAAAGGTCAAGTAGACGCTCCCCTGCCGCGTATGGCGCGCGGGAAGCATGTGATTCACCATGACGAACTGACTGCCAGTCTCCGGCTCTTCGCACCACTGACCGATCAACACACCGCCCACCTCATCTTCGGAGGTGTCCGCGTGCGATGTGATGCGGAAGTAAGCCAGCCGGGCAAGGAAAACAGACACGACTGACTCCAAATTATTGTTATCGTAGGGCGAAAACCAGCGTTGAGAAAAATCAAGCGGTTTCGGCATACTCTGCGGACGTGCCGTCTCTTGCGGGGTAATACGAATGAGTCCGGGCATGGATGTTCTCTTCATGATGGGTATCGATAAGTTCGTTACGCGGACCGCCCCGCTGGGCGAAGCGGTCCGCGCAAGGGAATCTACCCCGCGGTGACGTCGGCGGTCATCATCAGCCGGTCGCCTTCGGGGATCCCCGCCTGGGTCAGGGTCTCTTCTTCCTTCAGTTCGCGACCCAATGCTTTGCTATCGAGGCGATAGGACATGGGGCGTCCATCGGGACCGGTGACGGGAAGTTCGAGCGAGGTGGTCAGTTCAGGAATCAATTCCTTCACCGGCACTTCAGCAGGTACCTCCGCGTTGCGGGTTCCTCCGGAAGGGAGAACGAGTGTTACGGGAATGTCGGCCATTGTCTATTTCCTTTCTTCTTTCTGAATTTGGTTGGCTGATCCACAGCCACGAACAAGGTTCCGCTATTGCCTGCCAGTGCGCACTGGTCATCGCAATTTGATTTTGGGTTTATTGACCTTCGGAGCGGCGGGTTGAAGTTTTACCTGCACGCTCGATGTGCTTTTTCCCGAACCTGTCGAATCAAGTTTTACGCGTTCGGGTCTCAACAGCTCGCGCGGGTCCACCGGGAATTGATTTGGATGCTTCTTGCGATACTCCCGGCTCCAACGCGCCGCTTCGGCATCCCACGGGAAGGGCGGCTTGGTCGGGTCATCGTGGAAGTTCTTCCACTGGAGCATTTCGCCGAGCATCACCACCAGCCGGTCGAGCGAGCGGCTTGCCGCCCACCACGCCGCATCGATACACACACTGCCGTTGAGATGGTTGATATTCGGGTGCCAGATCGGGGTCAACCACTTCATGCCGGGCCAGCGTTGCGGATACTGGTTATGCAGGTAGATCTCAACCTGGTGATGTTCGCCATACTTCGGGTTGCCCTGCCGGTCCACACTGACGATGCTCTTGCATTTGAACGTCACGATGTATCGTTCCGGCGGCAGGTTCGGGTTCGTTGAGGTTGACGTGAACGAGATCAAGTCGCTTCGAGCCGCCAGTTCGACCATTAATTCATAGTCGCCGCGCAAACGCCGCATGCGTGGTGTTGCGGCCACCGCCATCGAGCCCGCGGTGATGTCCGCAGTCAGCATCAAGCGATCGTTCTCGGGCACGCCGGCTTCAGACAAAGTCTCATCCTCTTTGAGTTCTCTTCCTAACGCTTTGCTGTCTGCTCGGTAGTTCATGGGGCGCCCGTCGGGACCGATCGTGGGCAGGCTCAAGACCGAGATCAGTTCTGCCATCAAGTCCCGAACCTTCACATCGCCCGGCACCTCGGCGGCTCGCGCCCCGCCGCTCGGCATAACGAGAGTTACATTCATTTCAGTCATAATTCAACCTTCCATTAAGTATTAAGGTGAGGCACCTGGCAAAAGCCAGTGATCGCCCAACAATCTGCATGATGCAACGTGTGGCACACATCACATTCCTTCACGCCGCGCGCGTCCCTGCGGCTGACGGGATCGAGACAATACGGACAACGATGCTCCTCGACCACCGCCAATTGGATGTTTGCCTTGCGCCGCGAACGAGTCCGACGCGGAGACTTCGCATCATTTCTCGACATCGGCTTGATCCGGTTCTTCGAGCGGATACGCGGCGTGGGCGTTGCCCCGGCTCCCGGACTGCGAAACCAATTGGCAGGTTGGTGAATGCCCGAGCCATTCGAACCTTCCGGTGCGAGACTCAATCCAACATTGCGAGGCTCCACTTCGATCTGCGAGTGCCCCAGCGGTTCGACCTCGATAACCTGACGCGTCGCTCTCCGCCACGCCTGCAACGACAACACCGCCAACAACAAACTCCCGGCAAGGTGCGCCACATCGCTCGCGTCCATTCGACTGAAATCCATCACCGTCCCGAGATCGATCTCCAATGCTCGTATCTGACTTGGTAACGTGCTATCGAAACTGAGTTGACGGATCTGGTTCGACGCTTCGCGCTGCAATCCGAGCGGTCCGATGCCCAGCACCGATCTTGTGAGTGAACCCAACAGGATCATCCCAGCCATAACCGACAACACAGCAACCAAATATTGAGCCACCGGGTTCCATTTGCGGTACACGATCCTCGCGCCGAACCCGGCGATCATGCCGAGGGTGGCATCCGCAAAAAAAGTGGAGAGAAGAAGCGGGAGCTCCTTGTCGACTTGAAACCACAGCACGATTCCCAACACGGCATTGATGACCAGCAACAGGAGCAGGATCAACTTACGCATGAACGAATCCGATTCTCTTGCTGTGGTGGGGTTGGGTATGGAACTCATGGTCGCGGCGCGCATTGCCATTGCCATCACTTATTCCTTCGACTCTGATTTCATTTCATCCACCGAAAATGAAACCACAACGGGTGAACGGCTTTCGTCTGTGAACCGGATGCGGCTTGGTTTGGCATCCACAAGTTTGACGTGAACCGGTTCAGCCAAAGGTTTGATGCTGACTTTTGAGGATTCATCCTTGATCCGAATCCGATTGCGGATCGCTGAGTTCGGCGAATCGACCAGCCGCACATCGTTCTTGAGGCGAACGCGTTCGCCGGTGGCGGCATTCTCTGCTTTGCCCAGTTTTATGGTTTGCTCGAAGTGTCGGAAGTGCAAGGTTTCGGGCAGATCGCCGGTAAGTTCGTAAAAGCGATACTCGAGGCCGTTCTGCGCGCGCAGGATGTGCAACGCCGGCACACCGACGCTGGCAAGCGTACGATGGAGGAAATTTTCCTCGCCCGTGATCGTGTGTGTGAACTGCGCCTCACGCAGGGTGCCGCACGTCGGGCAATGCCCGGCTTCGAAGGAGATCTCGCTCAACGGTTTCAATACCTGCTCCACCGTCTGGCATTTGGGACATTCAAGCGACGTGACCAGTTCCTGATCCAGTTCGATCACAGCTTGTTCGCCGAGGTCCACGCGGGCAATGCGCAGGAGGTCGTGAAGCGTAGTTCGTTCGGCGCGCGCGGGCAGTTCAGTGATCTCGCCATAATTCCAGTGGCTTTCACATTCCTCGCGCGGCACGTACGCCGTGGTGTGCATGTGGTTGTTCAACCCGTTGAAATGCGTGACTTTGCCAGGCTCCACCGGCATGGAGTGGATGAGTTTGAGGGCTTCCTGCGATTGCATCCCGCCGATGATCGAAGCGATCGTCGGCGTCGTTGGCACCTTCCCAAGCAACACATTTTGCCGCGCCAATAACTGGCACGAGTAGCGCAAAGACAAATCGCGCAATGCCTGTTCGGTCAGCGTGCACTCGTAACATGCGCCATCGCCGGGCACGAACACGCGCATCAAGCCGAGCAGTTCCTGGATCGCGCCATCCACCCACGGCTTGTTCATCCAATAACAGAAGCGGTTGACCGCCAGCCGCGCTTCGCGATTATCGAGACAGCCGATGATCGCGTCCATGCGGCGGATGATCCCCAACCCCAAACTTGTGGTCACATCCGCATTGAGGTATTGGATGTGGACGTCGGGGTTGATGGATTTGGCGCGCGCCGCCGCCACTTCCGCCTTACTGCGATTGTTATCGGATTCGCGGAACAGCACCGACCGGCTGAGGTTGGCGGCTTCGATCTTGTCGAAATCGATGATGAAGATGTTGCCCACGCCCATCAATGCAAGGTTCTTCAACACTTCGTTTCCGAGCGCGCCTGCGCCGATCACCAACACCTTCGCATTCTTCACCTTCTCGCGTTCCCACCACGAAATGAATTCGAACGTGCCAAGCCTATCCTTCTGCAAGTTCAGGATATGGATCGGCTTTTCAGGAGAAGTGGGGATTCGGCGCGGACCGGTAAGCGGTTCGCCTCCGTTCGCAGGGCGGGCTGACGATCCTGCGTCCGCGTTGCCAGCCAATTCCTTCGCCTGCGTGATGTTCGACTCGTCGATCGCGCGCGCGAACCAACCCACGTTGGGTTTGGATTCGACCAGCCGGTTCTCCTCCAGCATTTTCAGCGCTTCACGCAGAGTGGCGCGGCTGACGCCTAATTGATTCATCAGGACCCGTTCAGCGGGTAATTGCGTTCCCGGCGGAAAACTTCCATCCAAGAGCGATGCGGCAAGTTTGCCGGCTGCGGCTTCTGCAAGCGATTGGTGTGATATTTTTTGAATTTTCATATTTTCTCTCAGTGGTATGGTGGTCAGACCAATTGCGCTCATTATAGGAATCGCAACAGTCGACGTCAAACGATTTCGTAGGTAATCAGTCGTGGCGATGCGCTTGCAGAAATGAAAAGACGACCCATTGGTCATGGGTCGTCTTTTTGAAAGTCGAACTGAACGATCGTAGAAAGATTTACTCGAGTACCACAGACGCACCGGCTTCTTCGAGTTTCTTCTTCGCGTCGTTGGCGGCATCTTTGCCGACGCCAGCCAGCACCTTGGAACCGGCGGTTTCCGCCATGGTCTTGGCTTCACCGAGACCTAGGTTGGTCAATTGACGGATAACCTTGATCACGTCGATCTTCTTCGCGCCGGCATCCTTGATGACCACATCGAATTCGGTCTTCTCTTCGACCGGTTCAGCCGCAGCAGCGCCAGCCGCCATACCGGGCATCGCCATCGCCACGGGAGCCGCCGCTGAGACGCCCCACTTCTCTTCCAATTTCTTCACGAGATCAGCCGCCTCAAGGACGGAGAGTGTGGAGAGTTCCTCCACGAGTTTTTCGAGCTTGTCAGCCATTGTTCAATACTCCTAACGTTCAAATTGATATTTTTGATGTTGTGCCAGCAGTTGCACTGCTGGCACAGCGAAACTGCCGCCAGATCTGCAACCGATCACGCCGCGGCATTCGCTGTACTGGCTTTCTCTGCGAAAGCCTTGATCACAGCCGCCAACCCGCGCGCGGGTTCGGCGATCGTGCGGACGAGTTTGCCGGCTGGAGCCTGCAACACGCCCAGCAATTGTGCGCGGACGACTGGCAGCGGCGGCATGTCAGCCAGCGACTTGACTTGCGCGGCGCTCAACGCCTGACCGCTCATGAATCCGCCTTTGACCTTGACGAAATCCTTGCCTTTCATCGCATCGGTCAACGCTTTTGCTGTCGAAGCGGGATCCGTGAAAGCGAACGACACTGCCGTGCTCTTCACAAGATAATCCTTGGGGAGCTCCATGCCGTTTGCGGCAAACGCGCGGCGTGCCAGCGTGTTTTTCAACACGTGGAATTCTCCGCCCGATTCACGTACTTTCGCGCGAATACCGTCGAGGTCTTTCATCTTCGCGCCGGTGTACTCCACAAGAATGACTGCCTGACTCTTCTTCAACCACTCATCGTAGCCAGCCAGCACTTCCTGTTTACGTTCTTTTGATACTGCCAAGAGACACTCACATCCTTTCAATAAAAAGTCTTTGCCACACGCACGGCAAAGACTTTGGCAAACCCCAGGGAGGTGGGGATGATTGCTTTTCGTCTTCACCTGAGCAGGAAATTAAGTCCCGATGTAGGGGCTGGGTTTCCCAGCCCGTTTCATCCGAACACCCGCCGTCATTGGCGAAGTGGCTATTAGGTTATAACGGGCGTATTTTACCCGGTTCCCTCAAGTTTGTGTGTCTCGGCGGCATTGACTTTTATGCCGGGACCCATCGTGGTGGTCAGCGTGACGCGCTTGATGTAATCGCCTTTTGCACCCGCCGGGCGGGCTTTGTGGATCGCGGCCATCAACGCGGAGAAATTATCAAACAACTGGTCGGCGGAGAACGACGCCTTGCCAACCGAAACGTGGATGTTGGAAGTTTTATCGAGACGAAACTCGACGCGTCCCGCCTTCGCTTCCTTGATCGCGCGTGGAAGATCGTCGGCATTGACGACTGTCCCCGCCTTGGGATTCGGCATCAGTCCGCGCGGACCAAGCACACGTCCGAGACGACCGACCTTGCCCATCGCATCCGGCGTCGCGATGGCAACGTCGAAATCCAACATACCGCCTTCGATCTTCTTCAACGTTTCGTCATCGTCAGCGACGAGGTCGGCGCCGGCAGAACGCGCCGTCGTTGCGCCCTCACCCTGCGCGAAGACGAGCACACGCACGGTCTTGCCGAGTCCATGCGGCAACACGACGACATCGCGCACCTGCTGATCCGACTGACGCGGATCAAGCGCCGTGCGGATATGCACTTCAACGGTCGAATCGAACTTCGTGATGGTGGTGTCCTTCGCGAGCGTGACCGCGTCACGAACGGAATATTCCTTGTTCAGATCCACCTTAGCCAGAGCGGCTTTGTATTTCTTTCCGTGTTTTGTAGCCATATGTTCCTCCGTGGTGCAAGCGTGAGGTCGTTGGTTGAGTAGCCCGAAGGGCGTATCGAAACCAACACATCACTCCCACAAAATTAATCGGTCACCGTGATGCCCATCGAGCGGGCGGTGCCTTCGATCTGTTTCATCGCGCCTTCGAGGTCGATCGCGTTCAAATCTTTCATTTTTGCTTCCGCGATTTCCTTGATCTGAGAACGCGTCACCTTGCCGACCTTGTCCTTGTTCGGCACGCCTGAACCTTTTTCCACCTTGGCGGCTTTGCGCAACATCACCGCCGCCGGCGAGGTCTTCAACACGAACGTGAACGACCCGTCGGTGAACACAGTGATCTCTGCGGGAATCACCTCGCCCGGCTTGTTCGACGTGCGGGCATTGTATTCCTTGCAGAACGCCATGATATTGATGCCATGGCCCGCCAACGCCGGTCCCACCGGGGGCGCGGGGTTGGCTTTTCCAGCCTCAAGCTGGAGACGAACGATTGCCTTGAACTTCTTTGCCATTTCTACTCCTTGTGGTTTTAGCGGGCGATTTCTTGTGCGGGACGCCCTCCCACTGCATCAGACTCTGGACTGTGCTATCGCTTCGATCCCAGCCCAAGCCTGTTTCTGCCTCGGATAATTTTTCTACCTTCGACCTTTTCTCAACGACGTAATACCGAAGTACGCACTCGTTACGCTTTTTCGACCTGCAAAAAGTCCAACTCCACCGGCGTTTCGCGCCCGAAGAAGTTGACCAGCACGCGGACCTTGGTGCGTTCCATATCGATCTCGGAGACGTTGCCGCGGAAATCGTTGAAGGGTCCGTCGATGATGCGCACGCGCTCACCCACCTTGAACGAAACCTTAACCATCGGCGCTTCGGCTTCCATGCGCTTGATGATCTGCGAGACTTCCTCAGGTCGCAGAGGCGTGGGATTGTTGCCCATGCCGACGAAGCCGGTCACGCCCGGCGTGTTGCGCACCACATACCATGAATCTTCGCTCAATGCCATGTTGACAAGCACGTAGCCGGGGAAGATGTGTCGCTCCACCGTACGGCGCTTCCCGTCTTTGACTTCGACTTCTTCCTGCGTGGGAATGACCACGTCGAAGATCTTGTCCTTCATGCCCATCGTTTCGATACGTTGCTCGAGGTTGTGTCGCACTTTGTTCTCGTAACCCGAATAACAATGGATCACGTACCATGCGGGACCTTCGACCTCTCCAAGATGAGAGGACTCCTCCGAGGAGGGAGCAGGCTTGACCGGCGCGGGAGGCGGGGTTTCATCTTCTTCCTCATTTGGAGCCACTTCGGCGATCGGTTCATCCACAGAGACGCGAACAGGTTCGGAGTCGCTCGTTTCCTGCTGAGCGTCCGATTCCATCGGTAATGAATCCTCCGAGGTCACTTCCTCGGTTGATTCCACCGGCTCGTGTTCGAACTCTTCCTGCAACGACATTCGACCTCAAACTCCGTGATTACTGAATACCCAGGATCAGATTCAACAACTCGCGGGCGCCGCCATCGGTGAGACCGAGGATCACGCCCATGATGAACATGACAGCCAGAACGATCCAGGTCAACTGCAAGACTTCGGGCCAAGTGGGCCAAGAAACCTTCCGAAGTTCTCCGGCGGTCTCGCGGAAGAATGCTGTAAATGGGTTCGACCTATTTGTTTTTGCTTTCCTGTCTGCCAAGGTATTGCTCCTTCGTGCATTTTACGGCTAAAACGCCGCCCTACTCACAGCGGCGTTGCTTTCTACAGGCCAGGCAGGACTTGAACCCACAACCGCTCGTTTTGGAGACGAGTGCTCTACCAATTGAGCTACTGGCCTACGGGTTGTAGGACGCAATGAATTGCGTCCTACAATTATTTCGTTTCGCGATGCATGGTGTGTTTCTTGCACCGCGGGCAAAACTTGTTGAACTCAAGACGATTCGGATCGTTACGACGATTCTTCTCGGTGGTGTAATTTCGCTCTTTGCAATCACTGCATTGAAGCGTGATCACCGGGCGCACATCTTTCTTCTTGGAAGCCATGCTAACTACCTTACTTTCTTAATTCACTTGTGTCACCCTGAGCAAAGGGCCTCTGATTTTACGAGAGAGATTCTTCGCTTCGCTCAGAATGACATTTCCTATTCAATGATCTTGGTGACGACACCGGCGCCGACGGTGAGGCCGCCT
>CAZQES010000001.1:4352-66846 GCA_964591425.1 uncultured Anaerolinea sp. | reverse complement strand
TTGTCAATTTTCGTCTTGACAAGATAGAACATTCATTCTAAAATGACGTTCCAAAAATTGGGTGGGCAAGGTTCGACTGACCCGCCCATTCACTTTTTAACGGAGTAGGAAACGACAGTGAAAACATTCTATCAAATCTTAGGAAATACACTGGTTGCCAACGTCACCAACATGACGGTCTGGTTCGCGTTGATCTTTTTTATCTATCTTGAAACGAGATCCGTCACTGCGACCTCGATCGTTTCGGGTATTTATCTGGTGCTGACAGCCGCATTAGGGATTTGGTTTGGAAGCCTCGTTGACCACAACAAGAAAAAGAAGGTGATGATTCTTTCGGGAGTTATTTCCTTGTCCATTTACCTCGTCGGTTTTGGCATATACCTTGCCTCTCCCGCCGAAACGTGGAAAAACCCCGCCAGCGCGAACTTATGGATATTTGTCCTGCTCCTTTTATTTGGCGTGATCGCTGGCAACATCCGCTCCATCGCAGTGCCAACCCTGGTCACTATTTTGATTCCCGAAGAAGACCGCGCCAAGGCCAACGGGCTTTCAGGTACAGCCTTTGGCATTGCCTTCTTGATCTGTTCCGCCATCAGTGGTTTGCTGGTGGGTGCGGGCGGCATGTATTATGTTTTGATCCTCGGAATCGCGATGATGATCCTTTCCATCCTCCACATGTGGTTTTTGCCGATTCCAGAAAAAGAGATCGTGCATCTCGAACATCAACCCAGAGTGGATCTGCGCGGCACGTACGCAGTGGTCGTCGCCATCCCCGGCTTGTTGGCGTTGATCCTTTTCGCCACCATCAACAACTTTTTAGGCGGCGTGTTCATGGGTCTCATGGATGCGTATGGTCTATCGCTGGTTTCGGTTGAAACCTGGGGCTTTCTCTTTGCAGTCATTAGTTGTGGTTTCATCGTCGGTGGGCTGGTCATTGCAAAGTATGGCTTGGGTAAAAATCCCTTAGTCGCCATGTTCGCCGCCAACATCGTCATTTGGATCATCTCTGCCGTCTTCACCGTGCAACCGTCCATCATTTTGCTTTCGGTGGGCATGTTCATTTACATCAGCGTTGTGCCGTTCATCGAAGCCTCCGAGCAGACGATCCTTCAGAAAGTGGTTCCACAGGAAAGGCAGGGACGCGTGTTCGGATTCGCCCACAGCGTGGAGCAATCCGCTGCGCCTCTGACGACGTTTCTGATCGGTCCAATTGCGGAGGCGTTTTTCATCCCTTTCATGACGACCGGCGCAGGTGTGAACTTGATCGGCGGCTGGTTCGGCACCGGCGCAGACAGGGGTATCGCGTTGGTGTTCACCGTCACTGGTATCATCGGTTTAATTTTGACGATCATTGCCATGAACACGAAGTATTACAAACTGCTCTCCGATCGCTACATGGACGGTGAAAGCGTGTCTTCATTGCCCGAAGTCGAATTAGCGTAAATCCTAATATGGAGTGCGGACTTTAGTCCGCTATTTACAAAAGCAGACTAAAGTCTGCACACCGAAAAAGAAAAAATATTTATGCCCACAAAAAAACAAGAATCAGATTTCCCAAACATTGGTGCTCCCGCCACCCGCGCCCTGGAATTTGAAGGCTACACAACCCTCAAACAGTTGACTAAACTCTCTGAAGCGGAATTGGCTCAACTGCACGGAGTCGGTCCCAAGGCGATACGCATCCTGCGTGATGCATTGAAAGAACGGGGTTGGTCTTTCAAGCCAGCCAAATCTGGCGAAACGTTGAAGAAGAAGGGATCGCCGGTCAGCCGCTCAGATGCAGTGGACGCGTTCCTCCGGGATTTGCATCACCCGCTCAAAGTCGAGGTAGAAGCGGTGCGGGCGATCATCAAGGGCGTGGATAAAGATATCAATGAAGAAATCAAATGGAAGGTGCCGTCCTTCAATTACAAGGGTGAATATTTGGTGACGTTCAATTTGTGGGAAACAAAACGCACCCACCTTGTTTTTCATAACCCGAAGATCGCGAAAGTCAAAAGCAAATTGCTCGAAGGGAATTACGAACATCGCCGCATGATGTTTCTCGCCGACAGGAAAGATATCGAGGCGAAAAAACCTGAACTCGAAAATATCCTCAAGCAGTTGATAAAATTAAATAAATAACTCACCTTACGCAGTCACAACTCCGAAGGAGTGAAATGATTATAGATTTACAACGAATGGGCGAGTCAACCCCGAAGGGGTGTCATAGCTTTGCGTGAAATCATGTCATCTGTCGCCACGGCGCCACGCGACGCCTTCGGGATTGAAGGTGCGTAACATGAGTAAATAAATCTGGAGAAAACATGCCACAGGAATATATCGAGATTCGCGGCGCGCGTGAAAATAATTTAAAAAATATTTCACTGCGCATCCCCAAACGCAAGATCACGATCTTTACAGGCGTATCGGGTTCGGGCAAATCGTCCATTGTGTTTGATACGATCGCGACCGAATCACAGCGCCTGCTGAACGAAAACTTCAGCATGTTCGTGCGGAATTTTCTGCCGAAGTATGCCCAGCCTGACGCGGACGCGATCGAGAACTTGAGCATGTCCATCGTGGTGGATCAGAAACGGATGGGCGGCGGGTCGCACTCGACCGTCGGCACGATCACCGACATCAACACGCTTCTGCGCTTGTTATTTTCCCGCCTTGGTAAGCCGCATGTTGGATCTGCCAATCTGTTTGGATTCAACGACCCGAAAGGGATGTGCCCGGAGTGTAACGGCTTGGGCCGCAAACTTGATGTGGATCTGAGTAAGTTCCTCGACACATCCAAATCCTTGAACGAAGGGGCGATCCTGTTCCCCGAATATGCCGTGAATAGTTGGTATTGGAGCCAGCTCATCAGTACCGGCTTGTTCGACCCCGATAAGAAGTTGTCCAAATACACCAAAAAGGAAATGGACGACCTGTTGCACAGCCCGCCAACGAAGATCAAGACCAAGGTCGGGGCAAAAGATTTCAACATGACCTTTGAGGGGATCGTCGAACGCTTCACGAACAAATACATCAAACGCGATCTGAAGACCATGTCTGAGCGGACTCAGAAGCAAGTAGAGCCTTACATGACGATGGGACCATGTCACCTGTGCAAAGGCGCGCGGTTGAGTCAGGCGGTGTTGAAAAGCAGAATCAATGGCTACAACATCGCAGACCTGACCGACATGGAGATCACCGAGTTGATCAAAGTTGTAAAGACGTTCAAAGACAGTGCAGCCCAACCCATCATCAAATCATTGGTTGAACGTTTACAGCATTTGATAGACATTGGACTCGAATATCTCACATTGAGCCGGGAGACAGACACCTTGTCTGGCGGCGAATCGCAACGCGTGAAGATCGTTAAACATTTGGGAAGTAGTTTGACCGATGTCATTTATATTTTCGATGAGCCGAGCGTCGGTTTGCACCCGCGCGATGTGCACCGCATGAATGAATTGTTGCAGAGATTGCGCGATAAGGGAAATACGGTCATTGTGGTGGAGCACGACCCCGATGTGATCAAAGCCGCCGACCACGTGGTGGATATTGGTCCACATGCGGGGACGCATGGCGGTGAGATCGTCTATGAAGGTAGTTTCGCAAATTTGCAAAAAGCGGATACACTAACCGGCAAGCATATGAAAGTAAAAGTCCCGTTGAAGGATGAGTTCCGAAAACCAACCGGCAAGTTGTCGATCAAGAACGCGAAAGTGAATAACCTGCAAAATGTCAGTGTGGATATTCCAACAGGAATCTTAACTGTCGTCACGGGTGTGGCGGGCTCGGGCAAGAGTTCGCTCATCAACGAAGTATTCCAGCATCAACATCCCGATGCGATCGTGATCGACCAAGCCGCGGTGGGCGTCAACAGCCGTTCCAACCCTGCCACGTACACCGGCATTTTGGACGATGTCCGCAAGGCGTTTGCAACGGCGAACAAAGTGAACCCTTCGTTGTTCAGTTTCAATTCGAAAGGCGCTTGCGAGAATTGCCAGGGACTCGGCGTGATCTACACCGATCTCGCATTTCTCAGCGAAGCCAAAACACCCTGCGAGGTATGTGAAGGCAGGCGTTTCAAGGATGAAGTTCTGCAATATAAATTGAACGGGAAAAATATTTCAGAAGTCCTGGCAATGAAAGTGGAAGAAGCGCTTGAATATTTTGAGCTCCCGGAAGTCACAAAGAAGTTGCAAGCCATGAGCGATGTGGGTTTGGATTATTTGAGTCTGGGTCAGCCGTTGAGCACGCTTTCGGGCGGAGAATGTCAGCGCATCAAACTCGCCAGCGAACTGCACAAAAAGGGGAGCATTTACATCATGGACGAGCCAACCACAGGCTTGCACATGTCTGATATTGGACACCTGATGCAGGTGATCGATCGCCTCGTGGACACCGGCAATACAGTAATTGTCATCGAGCACAATTTACATGTGATAAAGAACGCAGACTGGATCATCGACATGGGTCCGGAGGGCGGCAGTAAGGGCGGGCAGGTGATGTTCGAAGGCACGCCCAAACAACTGGTCCGCGCGAAGCGTTCGATCACGAGCGACTATCTGAAAAATTAAGGAGACACCCATGTCAGACAAAACCGCATCCAAACAGATCGATCACTACCTCAAAGGACTAACGGATTGGCGCGGCAAATTGCTAGCCCGCCTGCGAAAGTTGGTTCTCGCGTCCGCTTCTGAACTGACCGAGGATTGGAAGTGGGATACGCCAGTTTGGTCTTACAAAGGAAATGTGGTGGCGGGTGGTGTGTTCAAAGATCATGTGAAATTAAATTTCTTCAAAGGTGCTTCGTTGAAAGATCCGAAGAAATTGTTCAATGCAGGTTTGGAAGCCAAAGCTTCGCGTGGAATTGACTTTCGTGAAGGCGATAAAATTGATGAAGTCGCATTGAAGGATTTGATCAAACAAGCAGTCGAATTGAATTCAGCAAAGAAGAAATAACTTGCAAAGGAAGGTAGCGAAATGAAAATCCACTTAATTGACGGCACATACGAATTATTTCGCGCGCATTTTGGTGCTCCACCCAAAAAATCTTTAAGTGGACAAGAAGTAGGCGCAACGCTTGGGCTCATCCGCAGTTTGTTGATGTTGTTGCAAAGTGAAGGTGTGACTCATGTTGCCGTTGCCTTCGACCATGTGATTGAATCATTTCGCAACAAAATGTATGCGGGCTACAAAACAAGCGACGGCGTTGACCCGATTATCTTAAATCAATTTGATATTGCTGAAAAAGCAATTTCTGCTTTGGGTGTGCCAGTGTGGTCCATGGTCAAGTTCGAAGCGGATGATGCGATCGCCACCGCGACAGCGCGATTCAAAAAAGAGAAATCCGTGGAGCAGGTTGTGATTTGTTCTGTGGATAAAGATTTGACTCAAATGGTGGACGGCAGGAAAGTCGTGTGTTGGGATCGCCGCCGCGAAATTACGTTGGATGAAAAAGGCGTGGTCGAAAAATTCGGCGTCAAGCCCGAATCGATCCCCGATTATCTCGCGCTCGTGGGCGATTCAGCGGACGGTTACCCGGGCATCAAAGGCTGGGGCGCGGCATCCACCTCCGCGGTGCTGGCGAAGTTCAAACACATCGAGAAGATTCCCAAAGACCCGAAGAAACTTCCGTTCAGTTTGGGTCGCGCGACGACTCTGTCTGAGAATCTTCAACAGAATTACAAGGACGCGTTGCTGTTTCGAAAGTTATCTACGCTTCGCACGGACGTTCCATTGAAAGAAACGCTCAAAGATTTGGAGTGGAAGGGCGCGCGACAAAGTTTGAAGAAGGTGTGTCGGGAGTTGAGGGAGGACAGAATCATCGAGCGGGTGAAGATGTGGCGTTGAACGAAAAGGAGTGAATTGGAAATGAATGCAAATGCCTGCCTGAGAGGTTCCTGATGCTAACTATTGACATTGAAACAGCCCGTCGCTTCATCCTCGGCAAGCAAGGCTTGTGGCCCGGGCGGCGCTGGCGCGGCATCAAGGGCACGGAGCAAGCCATGCGCGCGATCGAATACCTGCAACTCGACCCGTTGCAGATTATCGCTCGCAGCCACGACATCACACTGCACAGCCGCGTGCTCGATTACACACCCAACCTGTGGGAGGTCCCCACGTATAAACAGCGGAAATTTTTCGACTGGGGAGGCTGGCTAGCCGCACGACCGATGGACGAACTTCCCCATTGGCGCGTGGTCATGCACCGCGAACGCGACGGCGGCTATGGCGACTCGCGGATTCGCAAAATGGCGAAGGAACATGCGGATGCGATTGCCGAAATGCGAAGTATTTTGAAAGAGCGCGGCACTGTGAGCAACCGCGATTTCGAGATGGCGACGCGCACACGAACACAGAGTTATCGGGGCCGCAAGGACAGCGCGCTCGCCTTGTATTATCTTTGGCGCACCGGCGAAGTAATGACGCATCACCGCGACCGCTTCGAGCGTGTGTATGCCCTCACCGAAAAGGTCGCGCCCGCGCACCTAATTCGCGAGAGCAGCGAGGCTGAGACTGACTGCTTTCTGATCAAAAAGGAAGTCAGCTGCAGCGGACTGGCGCGAATCAAACGTACGAGTGAAGCATGGGGGCGCGGCGAGCCGGATCGAGCGGCAAAGAAGATGCTTGAGAGGATGTTAGCCGACGGGGAGCTCATCGAGGTGCAGGTCGAAGGCTGGAAAACGATACATCACGCACTCGCCAGCGATGCCAAACTGCTGCGCGATCTGAGCGCAGGACGCATCCCAAAGGCTTGGACGCCATTAGAAACGACCACGACGGAGGAGGTCCTCTTCCTCGCGCCGCTTGACCAGGTCAGCGCACGCGGGCGGGCTAAAGTATTGTTTGGCTTTGACTACGTTTGGGAGGTGTACAAACCGGCCCACCTTCGCAAGTTCGGCTACTACACACTGCCAATCTTGTGGGGTGACCGGCTAGTTGCGCGCTTCGACAGCAAACTTGATCGAACCACCAGCACATTCGTTATTCTGGGTTTGTGGCTGGAGGACAAGTCGCTCGGCAAAAATGAGACATTCGCGGAGGCGTTAGCGCGCGGCTTCGCGCGATTCGTCACGTTTCTTGGCGCGGACAAAATGAATGCGAAAGCGATTCGTGAGCCTCTGCTACGCCGACGCGTAAGCAAATAAGGGGAGACGAAGAGAATTGTGGAGCGGGTGACGAAGTGAAGATAAATCAGTTGGGATCCCCCAAAAAATTTCAGAGATCATTTGTTTTTGTTCCTTCTGTTGAATTTCCGAACGGCGATATCATACGCTTCGGCAAGCAAAGGGCGGATTCGCTCAAAGGTCGCATCGCTCGGCGAAAGGACGCAGATGAAAGACTGCGCGGAATAATCGGGGTGGGGCAGGAGGGTATCCAATACGGTGAAATCGTAGTCGCTGACGTTGATCTTGTTTGTTCCAAACAATGATTGGAATGTTTCCCTGCTCACACCGATGTTCAAACGATAAACGCCCGGACGGTCGAGTTTTGAAATCTGTTCATATTCGTTACCTGAGGAGGCAATGGTTGCGAACGCGTGGATGCGCTCCTCGCGATAGAAAAAGAAGGTGTAGCCGAGGTTTGTGATTGTTTCGACGTCAGGGAAAGTTTGGGTGGTGTACTCTGCGATTGATGATTCGTTCATGGGGGAATGTTCTTAGTGCTCAACGGTAAGCGTTAGTGGCGTATGGGGGAGAGTGAGCATAATGATTCTAAACCAGAAAACTGCCAAGATGTTGAATCTGCCATTTGATGCCGTAATATTCCCCGTCCGCTGCACATCGTTCTGGTGTTCTTCCAGTATCATCCTGGCGCTCGCCCAGGACGCTTTGTTAGCTCCCTTTTATAGATCAAATACATAATTTGCTCAGATCGATTGTCAACGCGTACAATCATTTGGATGGATTTCGCATTCGCTCAATTACCAAATTGATTTGGTCAATTTCTGGGTCTAGGCGCTCCCGGACTTGCCAAAAAAGCCACCGATTGAACTCGGTCACATTTTCAAAGTATTGTTTACAAATCGAAATGATGTCAACTTCGCCTTCAAATGCCATGCTGATCTGTATTCTTCCTAACTCCGACCAATTCTTCCACTCGAGTAGGTATTTCTTGAGTAGGACTATGCCAAGGCTCGATTTCAGTGTGTGTTCGTCGATCTCTTGGAAGCGCAGTTCGGGTCTCGAAAGAGGGAGTGTTCTGTGCAGCGTAAAGTTCCGAAGGTCTTCGAGAAACTGGGCCTGTACATTATTCGCAAAACGAGCTGCGACCTCCTTTTCATAAAACTCAAGAAACTCTGAATTTTCGAATTGTTGTCTTACCCACCTTCTCGTTACATCAACTAACATCTTTGCCGAGGCAAGAAAGTTGTGAAGCAATCGAGTAAATTCGATGAAAGTATCTTGTGCAATTTCCCTTCCCTTGTCGGTCTGTAGAGCCAGTTCCCGAAAGTTCAATGGTTGGTCAAATTTCTGTTGGAGCCTGGTCAGTTCTGCGTAATTCTTCCTGAAGATCACGTAGTTGATCTGCATCATCTGCACAGTGAAATGGATGTCACTGAGGCGGCTGTTTCCTTGCAGCACCCGAAACAATACTTCAACTTCGGCGGGATGGCTCGGCTCAACGAACCAACTTGGCCACTCAGGTTTCGGGATGTCGGACTTATGAGTCTGCTTGCGGCGCTTTCGATTCTTTGACATTGAGTGAAATCAGACTGTAAAGGCAACTTGGAATACGGAGCGTTAAAATGCCACCGCTTTTATCCTTTAATGCAGATGGCGGCTAACGGTTTGCGTTACCTGCGTGTGGGCGGACGTGGACAATGTTTGAGATGTAGAAACAACTCGAAGTCAGAAAAATACTTGAAAACGCCGCAGAATCCCCAGTATCTAGTGCATTTTCCCGGCGCTCGCCCAAGACGCTTTGTTGAGCACAGTTGGAAACTAAACACTTACCCATGTGTCTTGATGATGTATATAAAGTTTGTCGAGCAAATCGTTAACTACTTCGATTGGGTGTTCATTAATTTCTGATCCAGCAAACCGCAAAACATCAAAGCCTTCTGATTGTAATAGACGATCACGAGAACGATCATTGATAAATCTTGTTTTGTTGGAATGAAATTCGTATCCATCACATTCAAGAATAAGGTTGAAACTTTTGTCGTTTGGTTTCCAAATATAAGCATCTGTTCTTAGCGACCGTCCACTTGTTTGCAGATGTGGAAACTTTGCTTGAGGCATTAAGCGATACGTGCTTCCAATTCCTACATCTTGAAAGAGAATTAAATCGTAGGCCAACTGCTCTCGTTCGGATTCTTGAAAAATACCAGCGGTAATTAAAAAATCTACAAAGTCACGGGCAGTTGAATTGGGATTTTCTTTTTTGTACTCTTGGCGTGCTCCCCACAAATTCTTCCATTGCTTCCTGCTGTTTTCTGCGGTCTTTACAGCAGACTCAGAAGGTTCTACAAAGAGGATCAGCGGAGGGACTTTCCCAAAGGAAGAAAGCAAAGTTGAAAAATGATTAAGGGAACTGAGAAAAATAGTTTCTATAGGTGATTCAGACCAATTGTGTATTATGTCGATGTTGGACTTAGCAACATAGCGAAGTGTGTCAATTGCAATTGGGGGCAATTTTTTCGCTTCATTGTTCACCAAAACTCTTTCAATATTTTTTCTTGAAGCATTTTTATCTAAGAACATGCTTCTTAAGTGCTCCAAACTGTCAGTGTCTTTGCTCATGGTTGTTTGGATTTCCTGCTAATTTTCTTGAAAGCAAATTAAGAGCCCAACTAGGGGTTATACGGCACGATGCCGCATACTGCTTATGGGCGGCCAAAGATTACAACCGAATGACCGAATTATAGGCTTCCTAAGTCATCAGGTCAATAAACTAAACTGCTCCCTTGTCTCGCAAGGAAGCCACATCATCTTTTGAGTAATTCAACAACCCCGTAAGCACCTCCTCCGTGTGTTGACCCAGCATCGGCGGCGGGTTTATGCCCTTGCCACCTCATGGACAAACTCGCGTTTATCGTAGAATGTGACGCCCACGCGTTGAATATGCTCAATGAAATCGGGATCGCTCAGAGTGCGGTAGATGGACAGGTCAATGGTGTAGGGGAGAAGCAGATCGTCAATTTCATCGAGGATTTTGTAGAGGACGTTCAAGGTCAGGTCTGCGCCGCCGTGCAAGGTCAAGTCAATGTCGGAGCCGTTTTTGTAGTTGCCCTTGGCGCGCGAACCGTAAAGAATGGCTTTGCTCACTTGCGGATATTTGGCAAAGACGCCGCACAGTTTTTCGATGGTGGTTTCCTTCAAACCGAAACGCGGGGCGCTCATGGCTGTTCCTTTTTGATGACTTTCATTTTTTCATACAACTTTACAAATTCGCCATAATACAAGTTTTTGGTGTCGCTGGCAATTTGTGCCGCGACATCTTCGTTGTACGTGTGGCTGGTGGCAATGCGGCTGGTGATCATCTTCATCCATGTTTCGCCGTCCTCGATCAATCCGCGTTTGAAGGCGAGGCGGAAAGCATCGCGGCTTCCGAAAATGTTCTGCTCGCCTTGTTCCTCGAAATAGTCCTTGAGCGTATTCCAGGCGAGTTCAAAGGTGTATTCAAAAGCTTGAATGAAACCCTGCCGCTCCAACTCGTTGAGTTTCCCTTTTTCAATGAATTTCGTAAGTTGGCTCAGGGCTTTTTCAAAATTGTTGAATCGTTGAATCCAGCGGATGTCTTTTGCGGTCATGGAGGTATTCACCTCAGTTCTCGCCCGCCCAAGGAAATGTCATGCTGAGCGGAGCGAAGCATCTCTACTGCCACAATCGAGACCCTTCGGTCGTGGCGCGAGGCGCCACTCCCTCAGGGTGACACAAAGTAAGTTAATCGAATTATACAGCAAACAAATCATACCGCTCCCTTGCCCTTCAACTCCTCCACACCCTCACGCGAATAACCCAATAAACTCGTAAGCACCTCCTCCGTGTGCTGACCCAACATCGGCGGTGGTTTTTGGAGTCTCGCCGGGGTGGCGGAAAATTTATACGGGAAGCCGGGCAGTTTCACGGTCCCGGCGGAGGCGTGTTCTGTTTCCAGAATCATGTCGCGGGCTTGGGTCTGCGGGTGGGCGAACACTTCGGGGATCGAGTTGATGCGTCCGCAGGGCAAGCCTGCTCTCACCAAATCCGCAAGCCAGTCGTCCACATTTTTTTGCGCGAACGCCTTGTTGAGTTCATCCACCAGCGCGGCGCGGTTTGTCACGCGCTTTCCGTTCGACGCGAATCGCTTGTCGGCTTTCAAGTCGGCGCGGTCGAGCGCGTCGCACAACAACCCCCATTGCTTTTCGTTGGCGACGCCCAAAATGAACCAGCCATCGCGGGCGCGAAACGAATCGTAGGGGACAAGATTCGGATGCGCGTTGCCGAGGCGGCGCGGCGGATTTCCTCCAACCAAATAGTTGGATGCGACGTTTGTCAGAAGCGCGATGTGTGAATCAAAAAGCGATATATCCACGAGTTGACCTTCGCCCGTGAGATCGCGCGCGCGCAGGGCGGCAAGGATCGCGGTGGCGGCGAACATGCCCGACGTGATGTCGGTGATCGGGATGCCGACGCGCGAGGGCGGTCCATCTACCGGACCGGTGATGCTCATCATGCCGCCTTCGCCTTGGATGACCGCGTCGTACCCCGGGCGGTCTGCATACGGACCCGTGCGGCCGTATCCGCTCACCGAGCAGTAGATCAATTTTGGATTCAGATTGTGCAGATCGTTGTAGCCCAAGCCGAGTTTATCGAGATCGCCCGTGCGATAATTTTCCACCAGCGCATCGGACATGCCCGCCAGTTTGCCGATGATCTCCTGCCCCTCTTTCGATTGGATGTTGACGGTCACGCTTCGTTTGTTTCTGTTCGCCGCGATGAAGTACGCCGACTCGCCGGGGTATGGACCATACGCCTCGCCCACAAACGGAGGACCCCACCCGCGCGTTTCATCGCCCACGCCGGGGCGCTCGATCTTGATGACATCTGCTCCCAGGTCCCCGAGCATCATCGTGCAGTACGGTCCCGCCAGCGCGCGGGTGATATCGAGTATGCGTATGTTTTGGAGGGGTTGCATGTCTGGCAGTATAAACGGTTATTTTGTAAATAACAATAAGAACATGTCGTTGCGAGGGTTGAGACGCACTAGCGTCGAAATCCCGAAGCAATCTCCTCGAACTTGAAAACAATCGTTCGCATGAAACAGGGGATTGCTTCGTCAGCCCTTCGGGCTTCCTCGCAATGACGGATGCAAACCGATATAATCCCGCCCATGAACACTGACATCCTCATCTGCGGCGCGGGGATCGCGGGCGTGACGACCGCCTATCAACTTGCGGTGAAACACGGCGTGAAAAACATCGTTATCGTTGACCCGCTCCCTCCGCTCTCGTTGACCAGCGACAAATCCACCGAGTGTTATCGCAACTGGTGGCCCGGTCCCGGCGACGCGATGGTTCAGTTGATGAATCGCAGTATTGACATCATGGACGCGCTCCACAATGAGTCGCCTGCGCGCCTGCCGATGCACCGCTACGGATATTTGTTCGCAACCGCGAATCCGAACATCGTCGAAACAATGATCGCCAACGCGGAGGAAATCTCGCGCCTCGGCGCGGGTCCACTGCGGATTCATCGCAATGGTTCGGACAACTCGACATACATCCCCGTGACCAAGCATGGACTCGCCGACGCGCCCACCGGCGCGGACTTGTTCCTCGACAAAGCCTTGATCCGCAAATATTTCCCGCATCTCACCGAACGGACAGTTGCCCTGCTCCACGCGCGCCGGTGCGGATGGTTCGCCGCGCAACAGTTTGGCATGTACATGCTGGAGCAGGCAATCGCGCATGGCGTGCAACTTGTCAAAGGAAAAGTGGAACGTGTTGAAGTTGAAGGAAGCAGAATCAAATCTGTAGAAGTGGTGACGAGCGATGGCGAGCGAACGATCTCCACTCGCAACTTTGTCATCGCGGCGGGACCGTTGCAAAAAAGTGTGGGGAAGATGATCGGCGTGGACATCCCCGTGCAATGCGAACTGCATCTCAAAGTGATGTTCAACGACCCGCGCCACGTCTTTCCGCGCCAGATGGGACTGCTCATCTGGAACGATCCCGTCACGTTGCCGTGGACGGAGGATGAAAAAGAAGCGCTGGCTGAGTCGGAGGAAACAAAATGGCTGTTGCACGAACTTCCCTCCGGTGTGCACGGTCGCCCCGAAGGCGAAGGGGATATGATCCTCTTGCAGTGGGTGTATCACAATTCAGAAGCCGTTGAACCAACTTTTCCCATTCAACATGATCCGCAATTGCCCGAGGTTGCTTTGCGCGGCATGTCCACTGTCGTGCCGGGGCTTTCAGCCTATTTCAACCAAATCCCTAAGCCTTTCGTGGACGGAGGCTACTACACGCGCACGCCTGAGAATCGTCCGCTGATCGGTCCGCTCGCGGTGGAGGGCGCGTACATCATTGGCGGATTCGGTGGATTCGGTATGATGGTCTCATGCGGCGCGTCCGATCTATTGGCGAAGCATATCGTCGGCGCGGAGTTACCGAGTTATGCCCCTGCGTTCTTATTGAGCCGGTTTGATGACCCGAAATACCAAGAGATGTTGAAGCAGTGGGGCGCGTCGGGACAGCTCTAGATGTCATTGCGAGCCCCTGGTTGAGACGCAAGCAGACGAAACCACAGGGCGAAGCAATCCGCATGCAAACAGAATTTGCCGCGCCGCCTCGATCTCGATATGTGCCTGCGTCAACACTCGATCAGCGGTTGCATGTGGTGGTCGAGTAAGGACGGCGTTCGTACGTCCCGTATCGAGACCACTTCGAGTAATTATTTGTAATCAATCGTTCACAGGTTACCCGCTGGTCTCGATACGTACCGCGAACTGTACGCGGGACTACTCGACCAGCGGCGGCTCGCAATGATGGAAGCGCATCAATCTAAAAACGGCTGGTAGTAGACGGGAATAATCCCGAACACCCACAACGTAATATTCAGAATAAACATTACAAGGACCACGATCAGTGGAAATTTTTGGTGTATTCGCTCTGGCAACACGCTATGCCAGCCGCCAATCATCAACAAAGACAACGCGCCGATGGCGGGGAAGAGCAATCGTCCCTGTGTTGCGCCTGTAGTCAATCCATTCCGCCCAACGGCAAGGACTGTGAATAGAGCAATGACGGTCGTTGCGATCCAATAATAGAATTGCGGATAACTTGATTTCGATTTGATGAGTTTGAAAATTTGAGCCGTGATCCCGAACAACGCAAACGCGGTCAACAAATCCACGACCCACAACGATAAGCCGACCGCGAGCCAGCCGACCTTGCCCCAATACGTCCACACGATCTGACTCGTGATGGTTTTGATATAGTCGAATTCCACGCCGCTTTTTCGCAGGCTGAAAAGCCTCCATGCGATTTCTTTTCGAGCCCATTCGACGGCTTCTGGAAAGAGGAAATAGATGATCCCGAGGCTGAATAAAAACACTAAACCTGCAATCACCAACCAGCGTTTTTGACGCAAGCCGAAAAACCATTTTCCTCCAACGATTATCAACAAAGCCGCGCTCACCGGAAGCACGGTCAATTTTGTGACGAGCGGTAACACGACCGCGAGAATGATCGAGAGAATGGCAAGCAGTTTTTTTTGCTCTTTCAAAACTCGTATCCCCAAATAAAAAAGCAACGCGCCTGCCAATGTCCCCAGCGCGTCGTTGTTCACCGACGACATGATGTGCAGGTATTGTGGCGTCAACGCGGCGAGCGCGAGCGCGGAAAGTAGAAGGGTCGGTTTTTCAGGTGCGATAATTTTGAATGATTTCCAGTTCGTCCATAATGCCAGCGCGCCGAGGATTAGATTCAACCAGCGCAACGCGTACACGCCGAGCAGGAAACGATAATTGCTGTCGTTCCAGTCGAACCTCCGTTCTGCCACGCGAATGTTGAATTTGTATTCGCGCGGCAACACATAATCGGAAAATCTTGTGTCGACTTGGTCGAGCGCGCGAATCACGTACGAGCCGATGTAATAGAACATGCGGGGTTGGTTTGCCTCGTAATTTAATTCCTGTGTGGCATACTCGCCTTTGCGCGCCAGCCGCCACGCGAGATGATAATGCGCGGGCTCGTCGGGCGCCTCCCAGATCGGCATGAGCAGGCTGTAAGCAATCCCCAACAAAAAATAAAGAACAAAGATAATAACCAACCAGTGGCGCTCGCTCACCATAATGAATTTACCGTTTTTATTATCTCGTCTTCTGATGTGCCGATGCGCAGGCGATGCAAGTTTACATGATGCAATAACAATTCAATGCGACGCAAATTTTCATTCCACATGTCCTGCGTGTCGTAATGCAAACTGTTGACCATGATCGAGCGCCACACTTCCTCCTCGGTCAACGATTCGATTCGGCTTTCGGATTTGTCCCAGCGTTCGAGCAGGCAATACTCCACGCGGCGGATGCGTATCATCTGCGGATGCGCCATCGCCCCGTCCACACGCTTCAATTCGACCTTGTGCTTGGTCTCGCCGCGGACGGGTTCCTCCTCCGCCTCAGCCGCCAGCGCGGGGAAGTGCGGAAGCATATCCGTGCGGAGTTTGATCCTGCCGACGGGGAATCCGCCCATCCACAGGTCGCCTCCGCGCTCGCCGATGTAAACCATACTGTCTGATAAAAGTTTGTAGCCGTTCAACAATAATCGCAGCGCGGTCGTGGATTTTCCCGTCCCGTGCGGGGCTTGCAAGAGCAAAATGTTTTCATCTTTGATCAGCGCGCTGGCGTGCAACATGCTGTAGCCGTGACGGGTGATTAGGTTTGTGAGAATGGTGTTGATGAGCACTTGGCAGGCCTGCTCGGGTCTTTCTGCAAGGGATTGGGCAAGCACGGCGAATGCTTCGCCGCGTTTCATGTCCACGAAGCAGTTGCCCCATTCGAGCAGGTCAATCGAGAACCAGTCGTCCGCGCCGGTGTAGCGGATGAGGTCAACGAGTCGCTGGGGAGGCGAATCAGCCGTAAGGTGCGAAGGAACCGTGATGTGGATGCGCCAAATCGTTTCATCTGAAAAGTCCGCTTTTGAATACATTTCCTCCGCGATGGTTGCAGAGTCTAAAACTTTTTCATAATTGGAATCTAAGGCGACAGTATGCCCGAAAACTCGAATCGTCTTCTGAAATTTCGGCGCGTTGGCGCGGCGCGACCAGAAGTCCTCCATATCCTGGTTATGCTTGCGGTAGAGTTCGTTGAAATCAGGCATGTCGAAGTGTCATTGCGAGGCGGCGTTCACCCGCCGTGGCAATCTCGTTGTGTACAGAAATAATCCGCCAATCGCCAACAGCCACCCTGTCAACCCAAACGCGAGCATGGCATTCTGCAGGGACGGCGAAAACAGATTCAACAGAGTCCATTCGAGCGCGGCGGCGAGGGCGAGCAGAATTACAAAGTTGCGCGGACGTTCAGCAAGATAATAATTCAGCCAGATGGAACTGAGCGACACGCCGATCATCGCCAGTCCCATCCAGCCCAGCAGAGATGACGCGGTTTGATATGTGTCGCCGAAAATTATCGTGATGAGTTGTTCTGAAAAGAGAAAATATAGAATCGTGAGCGCGCCGCTTGCCGCGAGGATGATGCCAGAAGTTTGAATCAACAAGCGGTCTGGGCGTTGACCCTGCGCGAGAAGTTTTGCAATTCGAGGGAACATGACAGTCACAGCCACACCGGGGAGTAATGCGACGATCCGCCGCATCAACACGAGACTCGCGTACGCGCCTGCTGAGTCGCCGTCGAGAGTCCGATTGACCCAGATCAGATCGAGGCTGGTGAGTGACATGTACGCAAAGTACGCAATCAACGCGTAGGCTGAAAGTTTCCATCCATCTTGCAGTATGTTTTGGTGAAGCGGCTCGCTTTTTTTCCACAAGAGATTGCCGATCAAGAGAAACGCGCACAGCACACTCACAAGCCAGCCGAATGGCAACGCAATAACCGCGCCAGTGAGAGTGATGCCTGTTGGAATCAGTAAAACGATAAAAAGTATTCGTCCAAGCGAGAGCGCCAAACGGGCAAAACCGAAAGCGAGGAATCTTTCCTGCCCTTGCAAAACTCCCGCGGCGATGGGGCGTAACGTGCTGAGGAAGATCAGCGCGGCGGAGATTTGGATCGTCCACGCGGGAAGATTGAGAGCCTGAGCGATGAACGATGAAAAAGAGAAACAGAGAATTGAGAGAATTGCGCCAAGATAAAACGCGGCGCGCAGGAAAGTTTGGAGGATGGAAGGGATTGAGCCCTCTTCACCTTTGCCGCGCGCTTCGGCAATGAAGCGGCTGACGACGGGCTGGAACACTCCGCTGGCGGTGACGTAAACGAGGGCGATGGAGTTCAGCGTTTGAAGCACGGCAAAATCGGTGGGGATGAGAACGCGCCCCATCCAGAAGTGGAAGGCGAAGTCAATGACGTTGGCGAGTCCGTCGAGGAGGAAGAGGGAGGTGGTTTCGAATTGAGGGGAGGAGAGTTTCATGTAAGGTGCTAAGGTAATTCATAAACAATAAGAATTCCCCGTCATTGCGAGCCCGATAGGGCGAAGCAATCTCCACCACAGTGACGGGGATTGCTTCGTCGGGCAAAGCCCTCCTCGCAATGACAAAGTGATTTTATAAATCCGTCTCCAGCCTGTTGAAGAGTGAAGCGCTTTCGCCGAGGCGTTTGAGGCGGAGGTAACGTTCGATGCCGAAGTAGATCGAATCCCAGCCGAAGCGGAGGGTTTGGAGGACGGCTTTGCCGAGATGAAAAATTCGCGTGAAGATATTTGAATTCCCGTACTTGCGATTCAAAAAATCGGCGGGCGGGAAAAAATAGGATGCGGTTTCGAGCAAGCGGACGGGGCGCAAGATGAACGCGCCGTTCGAGGCGAGCATCAATTTCCAAAAACGGCTGACGTGTTTTCCTTCGTAGGTTGCCAGTTCCTGTTCGGCGGCGCGCGCCATCAACTTTTTTGTGATGCGCCACGGACCTTTCACGGTCAACGCAGTGATAACTTTATCGGGAACAGGCGCATCAAAATATTTCTTGCAAACGTGAAGCACCGAGCCAAGGATGTCCACCGCGCCCCAATCGCGCGCAAAATTGACGGTGAGTTGCCAGTCAATGCCGCTGTGTCCTTTAATGATTTCCGCAACATCGAGATAGTACATCAACATTCCATCGGCGAGGATGATACGCGGCAAGTCTTCGCTGTTCACGAGGCTTGGTAAATAGACCGCGTGCTTGACGAGGTGGATCGCAAGGCTGAGCAAAAGATCGGGCAATGCCATTTCTTGAATCGGCGCGCCGAGCAGTGTGGATGATCTTGCACGCGCAAAGATGGATTCGTAATCTACAGTCAGCAACGTGTATGGATGATCCAACGCCCAGTGAATTTCAAACCAAATATTCAGATCGCGCGTGCAACGTTGTTGATGAAGATGGTGACGCGTAAAGTAATCGTCGTGCATGAGGTTGTGCCAAAATTGCCCGATCCCCTGTTCTTCGAGGAGCGCAAGACATGCATCTACTTTGTCTTTGTGGACGAGGATGTCAATGTCGCCGCCGGGGCGCATGACGGAGTTGCCATAGATTTTTTCGCACAGCCACAAGCCTTTCAAAACAATAGTTTCAATGTTTTTTGTTTGTGCAGATTGGAGATAAGAGACTAGAGACTGACCAAGCTTGAAAGCAGATCGTTCGTATTTTTCGGCTTGTTCCGTGAGAAGTTTCTGCGCTTCATGCGGAATGGACGCGTTGACTCTTTCGAGAATCGGCGCGGCAAGGACAGCCATGCGGTTGTGGGTGAGGAGATGCGCGAAACGGGACCAGTCCACGTGTTGGAGGTTGGGGCGATAGCTGTCATCGCGCCAGTGGAGGGCGAATTCGCAGGCGAGGGTTTCTTCAAGGAGCATAATTTTGTTTTGGTGGCGGCTCAAATTAAGTGATGTTTTCGTGGGGCGGGATAGAATCCCGCCAATTACCATGTGCGGAATACCATTCCGCACCACGTCACTCACTGGCATGCCACTACCTTTGTTTTATGTTTGTACCGGTGGTTGAGCGCAAGCAGTCGAAACCACCACGTCATAGAGTAATCTTCTTACAATAGTTTGTATGCGAACCTGTGGTTTCGATACGTCCCGCGAAGAACATCGCGGGGCTACTCAACCACCGATCTTTCATGAAAACGATTTTGAAATCCTTTGTTCGAGACTATAGCCTACCAAGCCGAGGCTCAACACGGTCAGTGTGATCATCAATCCCGTGGGGAGTACCCACCACTTCCACGCGTCGCCAAGGAAGGCGCCACTGGCGCGGGCGAAATACAACATGGTTCCCCAACTCTTGCCTGATGGGTCGCCTAAGCCCAAAAAACTCAAACTGGATTCAGCAAGGATGGACGCCGAGGCGACGAGGACAATTTGCACCAACGCGAGCGGTCTGACACCTGACCAGAGATGGCTCGTCATAATTTGAATCGGATTTGCACCCAGAGCACGCGCGGCTTCGATATATGTTTCGGAACGCATACTCAATACCTGCGAACGGATAAGACGCGCGGGTCCTGCCCAGAAGAAGATTGATAGCACCGTAATGACATTCCTCTGGCTGGGACCAAGATATACCGCAATCAAAATCACCAGTGGCAGGAATGGTAATACGAGAATCAAATCTGTAAGGCGCATGAGGAAAGTATCTGCCCAACCGCCGAGATATCCGCTGACGAGCCCGATGACCGTTCCAATCACGATTGAGATAAACGCGACAATGAGACCCGTGAACAGCGAGGCACGCGTCCCTGCGATGAGTTCGCTGAACAGATCTTGTCCGATGTCGTTTGTTCCTAAAATATTTTCCGCGTTTGGTTTTTGAAGAGGAAGCGCAACGCGTTCGGTCGCGTCGAAAGGTGCGATGGAGTCGGGGAAGATTGCGAGCACGAGCAGGAGAATCAAGACGCAGATACCGATCACGCCGGTGGTGCGGATCAGGCGTCGGCTGGGAGAGAGGCGTTTGTACATCTGCACGGTCATATAGTGGACCTCCGCAAACGTGGATCCAGATATGGATAAATGATTTCAGTCAGGATGTTAAGAATCAAAATCGTCACAGTAAAGAGGAGAAAGCCGCCTTGTAGCAATGGATAGTCGCGTGATTTGACAGCTTCGAACATCATATTGCCGATGCCGCGGTAGTTGAAGACAGCTTCGATGACGGTAACGCCACCAAGCAGTTGACCGAGATCCACCATGAATGAGGTGAGCACAGGCAGAAGCGCGTTGCTCAGCGCGTGTTTCAGCACGACCCAGCGATTTGGCAAACCTTTAGCGCGCGCGGTGCGAATGAAATCGGATTCCATGATGCCGAACATGGCGGCGCGCATGACGGAGTAAGCGGTAGGGATGTATGCGAGTGTGAGCACGGTGATCGGCATGACCGCGTGACGTGCAATGTCTTTGATGTTATCCATTCCATCGAGGCGCGGGATGGAATAGGAATCGCCTGTAGGGAGAAGTTTGAGTTGAATGGCGAAGATGGAGATAAAGACCATCGCGAGCCAGAACGGAGGAATGGAACGCAAGACGTAGATCGCGCTGAGCAGGGATAGGTCAACTGCGCCGCCGCTTCGCGTGGCGGAAAATATTCCGAGCAACGAACCGATCAGCAAGGCAAGGATGAGGCTGACGCCGACGAGAAAGATCGTCCAGCGGAAGTTTTCGCTTAACACTTCGACGACCGATTTGCCTCCGCTGTAACGGAAGGAGGTGCCTAGGTCGCCGCGCGCGAGTTGTTGCAGGTAGATCACATATTGTTCGTGGAGAGGTTTGTCGAGACCGTATTGTTTACGCAAAGCATTGACCCGTTCCTCGCCGAGTTGCGGCGCGGCGTTGCCCGCGATCAATTTCAACGGGTCGCCGGGCATGAGGCGTGGCAGGAAGAAGTTGATCGAGACGGCGAGGAGGAAGACGAGTCCGAATTCAAGCAGGCGGCGGGGCATGGGTTAGAGATTGGAGACTGGAGATTGGTGAGGAGAGAATTGGAGGGTTAGAGAATTTTGTTTGTGGTCAATTCGGTGGTTGAGTAGTCCCGCGATGCTTTTCGCGGGACGTATCGAAACCACCGATACCTAAAGCAATTCTTGTTACAAAATTATGTACGCGTAGTGGTGGTTTCGATACGAGCGATAAGTACACTCACTCTACTCGACCAATGTGATTTCTTCCGCCAGCGATTTGAGACGATTGTAAACGATGCCGTATTGCGATGCCCAATGGATTTGCGGATAACTGCCTGTCGGGAAAGGATGACGAGTCACGCGGCTGGCGGTGGCGGTGAGCCAGAGTGCGGTCACCGCGTCTGCATGGAGTTGGCGGGGGCGGCGTTCGTCAACGGATGGTATATTCGGTGATTCAATTTCGGCGCGGAGTTGCCAATAGGTGTCGAGCAGGTCTGAGCGGGGAATGAGGCGGGCCGAGTCGAAGGGCTGCAAGTCCACGTAGGCGAGGTCGAATTCGGGCATGCCGATTCCCACGTCCTGCCAGTCAATCAATGTCGCGGATCGCGTATCCAAATCTTGCGGAAGCGCTGCATTGGCAGGAGTCGTGTCGCCGTGAATCAACGAGGCGGTTTCGTTTTTATATTTTTCACAACTCTTGCGCACGTATTCGATGAGGTCGTGAAGATGAGGAATGTCTCCCCAAATCCCTGCACGTTGGACAGTGGCAACTTGTTCAGGGATTTTTTCGAAGTCGAGCATACTTTCATGGCGCGGCGCCAGCCATGGATAATTCAGGTTCGCGATCTTGCTGGTATGCAGTCCTGCATACGCGCGCAGGACGGATCTGATCTCTTCGCGCTTCCACTGGTACGGATGCGATGGAATGCGATGCGTGCGCGACAGGTCTTCCATCACGATGATGTGAAATCCCGTCGCTTTGTCTGTGGTCAGAAAATAAATTTCGGGTTTTGGGATCGAAAGGTTTGGGTGAAGCGTTTGGTAGAAACGCAGTTCGCGTTCGGCTTCAAGCGAAGTGGCGGGTCCGTGCGGGTCGATGGTTTTGACGATGACCGATTCGCGCGGCGAGTGACCCTTTCGTATGAGGGTCACTCGATACACGCGGCTCCATCCGAGCGCGATCTTTATCAGTTCTGCATGGAATTCCTGGATCCCGTTTCCGAACGCTTCACGGAACAGGTCAAGGTTGGGTTCGTAGTTTGGCACGATAAATTATCCGTCATTGCGAGCGAGTGAAACGAGCGAAGCAATCCCCAACATGGCGCAGGGGATTGCTTCGTCGCCCTTCGGGCTCCTCGCAATGACGAAAACGAACTTACGGAATATCCACTGCGCCTTCGGGCAGGAAGGACCACACGGTCATGATACCCGTGCCCTTCATGTACACCCAGCCATCGTACGCGGCGGGGTTGTAGGCGAAGTTTCCGCCCGGCGACATGAGCGGGATGAACGGCAGGTTCTCGACGAAGCGTTCCTGCAATTGCTTCGAGTAATCCTCGGTCTTTGTGGGATCGGTATTCGAAGTGAGTTGACCGACGAGTTCATCGAGCGTGGGGTCGCAGATGCCGGTCAGGTTGCCCCAGCCGACTGTGCCGAATTCGCAATGGGTCAGGAACTTGATGAAACCGCGCTGGAACTGCGGACCAGACGACCAGCCCCAGATGCCCATGTCGTAATCGGGTTCAGCGACCGCGACGAAGTTGGGCCAAATCAACGCGACGGATGAATCGATGTCGAGGCAGTTTTGCGATGCGCCAATGCCCACGTCGTTGAGCATCCCTGCGATCAATTCGGTGGCGCGAACTTCCACGGGGTTGTTCACATCACACAGGATTCCAAAGTCTGTGTTCGTCCCATTCAGCTCGCGGATGCCATCGCCATCGGAATCAACCAGACCGGCGGCTTCGAGTTCCGCTTTTGCCGCTTCAGGGTCGTACACGTGCGGAGTATTGATAGACCACGGCAGATCGGGGTGATACCAGTTGAGCGGCAGTTCAACGCCTTGCGCGAGCAATACCACATCCACAAGCGTTTTGGTGTCAATCGCTTTTGCGATTGCCTGTCTCACGGCAGGATTGTTGAACGGTTCGCGCGAGCCGTTGGTGTAGAAAATGTAATTGAAGAAATCGGAACCCTTCGCAATTTCTAGATCTGCGTTGCCTTCGAGTTCACCGACCACCGCAGGCGGCACAGATGAAAGCACTGCGTCCGCTTCGCCGGTTTGCAACTGATTGAATTGTTGTGTGCGATCCTTGACGATCTTGGCGATGAGTTCCTTCACGACTGGCTCGCCGCGGAAATAATCGGGATTCGCCTCGAACCGGTAGAACTGACCGGGTTCGACCTCGGCGAGTTTATACGCGCCTGTGCCGATCATCCCCTGAAATTGACTGAGTTCACCGCTGACGGCTGTCTGACTGTTCCAGATGTGTTCGGGCAGAATATACGAGCCAGCCAGACCTTCATTGAGGAAGAACGGTTGCGGTTCCTTAAGTTTGATGGTCAAGCCGTAATCACCGGTCTTTTCCATCGTGTCAATTGCGCCGAGGTTGTTGGCGCGTCCCGCGGCGATGAGGAAGTTGTAACTGAAGATGACATCATCCACGTTGAAGTCTTCACCGTCGTGCCATTTGACTCCTTCGCGCAGGGTCACTGTCCACGTGAGACCGTCTTCGCTGGGCGTGGCAGATGTCGCCAGCGAAGGAATCGGTTCGAGATCGGGCGTGCGGATGTACAGCGAGTCGTACACCCAGCCGACCATCCAGAAACCGATGAAGGTGTTGAAGTTGGCGGGCGTGATCGGACCTTCGTCGTTATCGATCAACACCGTGAGCGGAGCCGCAGGCGCTTCCGTCGGAGCCTCGGTCGGCGCTTCCGTTGCGACTGGTGCTTCGGTTTCCACGGGCACGGCGGTCTCCGTCGCGGCGGGTCCGCAGGCGGATAATATTACCGCGGCGCACAATAAACTGACGATCAAAATTTTGACTCGGGATTTCATGGGTTTCTCCTCTTTCGTAATGTACTTCATCCGTTAATACGCCCGGAAGGGCGTTATCGGATTTTTAAAATTTCGCGGCTGACCAAACTACCATCGCTGAGTTACAATATTGCGGGTTTTGGAGCAGTATTCGTTGAAACCGTCCACCGATTCTGAACTGGCGCAACAGGTTGCACGCCGCGACGAGAGCGCCTTCCTCGCGCTGTACGATCGCTTTGCCTCCCGCGTCTACGCGTTGACCATGCGCGTACTGGGCGACGCGATGCTGGCGGAGGAAGCCACGCAGGATACGTTCCTGAAGTTGTGGAGCCGGGCGAGGCAGTTCATCCCCAGTCAGGGCGAACTTTCATCGTGGTTGCTTACGATTGCCCATCACACCGCACAGGATCGGTTGAGGCTGGAAAGCCGTCGCCTGCCGGCCTCCAATGAACAAGATCCCGAAGAAATGTGGCAGGTCCTTGCTGATGAAAATGCGTCGAGTTCCGAAGCGCGCTGGCGCAGTTTGTATTTTGCCGTGCAATCCCTTCCAATCGAACAACGCCAACTGATCGATCTCGCCTATTACAAAGGCATGAGCCAGAGCGAGATCGCCGACGCGCTGCGCCTGCCTCTCGGCACCGTCAAAACGCGCCTGCGCGCCGCGATGCAATCCCTGCGAAGGGAATGGCTCGATGAAACAGAAAAGTAAATCTAACGTCATGAGTTACGACGTACTTAAGTAGAGAGTTGTAATTGATGTTGCGAGAGCAGTGCCAACCGTTTCAGGAGAATCTTCCCGCCTACAGCCTCGGCGCGCTGGATGCCGAAGAACTTGTCGCGCTCGAATCCCATATCGCGACTTGTGAAGACTGCAAGGCGGAACTGACGGGATATCAAGCCATCTCAACGGGACTTTTACACGCGCTCCCGCCGCGGACTCCCCCCGCGCGCCTGCGCCGTAATCTGCTGACTCACCTTCCCTCCGCTTCAAAACGGACGGGGAGGTTGATGCCCCAATTCGATCGTTTCTCACTCGGGCAACTCGTCAACGCTGTGGTTGTGCTGGCATTGATCGCTTTGAACATCTACTCCACGTCACAGATCCGTGAGTTGCGGCAACAGCAGGACGCGCTTGCCGAACGGATGGCGGCTGAACAAGCCGCGATCGGCATGTTGGCATTTCCGGATACGCAGATTCACATGATCGATCCCGACGTCCAGAACCTGACCGGTTCTGCACTCGTGAATAAAGACCGTCCGATGGCTGTCCTGCTCTTGTGGAATCTGCCCGAGTTGGATGCCGCGCAGATGTATCAGGTCTGGTTGATCGACCAGACCGGGAAGCCTATCGGCGCCGGCTTGTTCGTCCCTGCCAGTGGACAAAGGTACACAACCGCGTTGATCCAGTCATCCGCTCCGTTGGGGGAATTCATCGCCATCGGCGTGACCGTCGAACCTGCGGGCGGAAGCGAACAGCCGACCGGCGACCGCCTGCTGGTTGTCCAACTATGACCCGACGAAATCCATGAATTCCCGAATAAAACGCGGTTTGCTGAACCGCTGTGAATTTTGCACAATGGGGGCTGGTGAAAAACCCTCGAAACTTTTTTCGAATCGCTGAACCGCGTCTGTTAAACTTTCGGCGGTTTGTTCTTGAAAAAATATACCGGTGATATTTTCGATCACGGTCTCTCTTGCGCCGCCCGAACCATAGGCGATGACAGGGCATCCTGCCGCCTGCGCTTCCACGATGGCGATGCCGAAATCCTCCTCCGCCGCACACACGAAGGCGCGCGCTTTGCTCAACAACTCAGCGACTTCTTCATCGGATTGAAACCCTAAAAACTTGATATTTGGATTCGCCATCGCTTTCAAGCGCGGCAGTTCGGGTCCATCGCCGATGATGACGAGCGGAAGATTGAGTTGGTTGAACGCTCGTACGAGCAGGTCCACGCGTTTGTGCGGGACGAGACGCGTGACCGTGACGAAATAATCCTCGCGTCGATCGCTTGGGCTGAACCGTTCCACTTCTACGGGCGGATGGATGACCTGCGCCTCGCGTTCATACGCGCGCTGAATTCTCTGATGCACGGTTTGCGAATTGGTGGCAATGGCATCGACGCGCGACGCGGCGCGTTTGTCCCATGCGCGGAAGGCTTGCATGTACTTGTCGAGAATTGGATTGCGGCGTGTGTTTCTTCCGTTGAGATTGAGGTCTGTCCACGCGTAGCGCAGGGGTGTGTGCGTGTACGACACGTGACGCGCGCCGTTGTGATTCTGCGCGCCGTTCGCCACCGCATAATTGAATGAAACAATGAGGTCGTAGTCGTGTAAATTGATTCCCTCAATGGCGGCTGGCATGAGCGGGAGGAGTAACCGGTGATGTGAATGCGCGAACGGGAACGCATCCAGCCATGCTGTATTGATTTTTCGTTTTGCGATTGGCGAGTTGAGGAACACTTTCTTGTTGTAGATGAGCGTGAAAATATCCGCGTGCGGATACGCCTCCAGCGCGGCGAACAACACCTTTTCCCCGCCGCCGATGGAGGGCAATGTGTCAAGGACGAAGGCGATGCGGGAGTTAGAGTTCATTCAGCGTTTTCCAGATCAAATCTGCGGTGTTTTGCCATGAGAAATTTTTTGCTCGCGCTAGTCCTTTTTCGATGAGCGACATGCGCAAATTTTCATCGCTCAAACATCGTTCCATTTCCTGGTCGAGGGTATCAGGCTTCTCTAAACTGAAAATTAATCCCGCGTCGCCGACCACTTCAGGCAGCGCACCGCCGTTGGAGACAATGACCGGCGTTCCACACGCCATCGCTTCGAGCGCGGGTAATCCGAAACCTTCATCGAACGACGGGAGCACGAATAGCTCCGCGTTGGCATACAAAGCGGGCAATGCATCGTCCGAAACATACTTCAAAAAGCGGATGCGTTCATCGCTGGGAAATTTGACCGAGCGGAAGGGGCGTCCCGATCCGCCCGCAACGACCAGCCACGTGTCCTTGAACTTGTCTTTGACCTGTTGCCAGGCACGCATCAATCCTTCGAGATTTTTGCGCGGCTGGATCGAGCTGACGAAGAGGATGTATTTTTTGGGAAAATCTAATTTCCCGTCATTGCGAGGGATGGGATGAAAAACGGATGTATCCACACCATTCGGCGTGACAACCACATTCCTAACCCCAAATCGTTCCATCACCTTTTGCTTCACATATTCAGACGGCGTGAAAATGACGCGAACGCGCTTGGCAAGGATCGGCAAAAATAAACGATACCAAACTGAATAACTTCTCGTAAACCATTCGGGATGTTCGAGCGGACTCAAATCATGGATGGTCAGGGCTTGGTTGCGAACAAGAACCGGTCCTGAATTGGCAGGCGACCACAAAACGGAATCACGATTCAATTTCGTTGGCAGGGTAAACTCTTCCCAGGCATGACCCAAAATTCCTTGGGCGTTCGTTTTCTCCACACGATGATTCCCTTTGAACAACCTCAAGATTTCACGTCCGTATCTTTCAACACCTGTGACGCGCCGCGCGAGGAACCGTCCGTTCACGACGATCTCACGCGGCATGATGGCTCATTGGTGTGAAGATGATAAACTCAAGCATAAGGCGTCCAATTCGTAATTATAATAAGCCCTTCGCAAGTTCTTGGCGCAGTTGCACTGTGTCAAGTAAGGCGGTACCGTTTGCCAAGCAAAACGAACCCTCGCCTAAACTTTCTTGAACTACCGTAAGTGAACACGTCCGACTGGCTGACTGTGAAAATGGATTCCACATCCTCGAAAACAAAACCGCATTGGACAGAACGGCTTGCAAAGCTCGCCTTCTTCGCCACACTTGTCATCGCGCCCGTTCGCCTGCGATGGGTGTTGCAGTCGCGTCCTATCGAAGGACTCTACAGCGACTACACCGATTTTCTGCTCTTCCTACCCGATGTTGCCATGCTTATCACATTGATCGCCTGGGGATTTGCCCGGCGAGTCAACCTTCAACCCATGCGTCTGGGTCCGCCTCTCGTGTGGATTCCGCTCGCGGGGTTGACCGCGTTGGCGCTGGTTTCCGTCCTTTCCAGTGTTGATGCCGCGCTTTCTTTTTACCACGCTATCCGCTTATGTCTGTTATTTCTTTTTTATCTCTTCGTGGTCAACCAGCAGTTTTCCGTTTTTGCCATCGCCCTCGCGATAGGATTGCAAGGCGCTTTGCAGGCAGTCGTTGGCATCGCGCAATCCTTGTTGCAGCGAGCGGTGGGATTACAAGTCTTGGGCGAATACACGCTCGACCCAGCCTGGTCGGGCGTGAGCATCGTCTCGGATGGGATGACCCGCTTCTTGCGCGCGTACGGATTGTCGGATCATCCCAACATTTTGGGTGGGTGCCTCGCTTTCAGCCTGCTCATCCTTTTGACCGTGTACCTCCGAAGCGAGCGTAAAAATTCTCTCATCCTCGGCATCGGTTTTGCTTTATTAAGTCTCGCGCTGGTCATGACCTTTTCCCGGTCAGCGTGGCTGGCTTTCATAACGGGATCAGTTTTCATTATCGGGTTTGAGGCGAAGGCGCGCGGCTGGGCATTCCTCAAATCGCTTTTGTTGCTTTTCATTTCCACGGCGCTCGTTTTGCTTCCGTTCATTGTTGTGAATGCAAGTTATTTCGGCGCGCGTTTCAATGCAGGGCGGTCGTTCGAGGTGGTTCGTTCCGAGCGTGGCGCAGTGAAGGAGCGATTGTTCCTCATTGAATCCGCCAACTATGTTTTTTCAAAATACGCGTTGACCGGGATCGGCATGTCTGTTTCTCCCCTCGCGCTTCGCAATGAGATCCCCCAACTCCCTGAAACCTACAATTACCAACCGCCTCATTTTGTCTTGCTGACGGTCGCGCTCGAGACCGGTATGTTCGGCGCGATCTTCTACTTCCTGTTGATGATTCTGCCGTGGGTCGCGTTTTCGCGCCGCGCGGACCTGCGCGCGAGTCCGCACGTCATCGGCGCGATGGGACTGCTCCTCGCAGTCACGGTCGTTGGCTTCTTCGATTACTACACGTGGTTTTCAACTCCGGGCAGAATATGGCAGTGGCTGGCATGGGGATTGGTTGCTGTAGCAATTAACTCCCCTCTCCCAGTGGGAGAGGGGACGGGGGTGAGGTCGAAATAACATGACTTGGCTCGACACCCTCTTCATTCCCGTCACTGTAATTTATTTTCTAGTCGTCACATCCTTGTTCATGTACGGCTTGAACTTTTTATACCTTTCCTATCACGCGTGGAAGCGGCGCGATGCGCTCTCGATCGAACCTTTGCCTCTCGATCTCGAGTCGTTGCCGGTGGTCACAGTCCAACTGCCGATCTACAACGAGTTGTACGTGGCGGAGCGATTGATCGAAGCCGCCGCCGCGCTCGATTATCCGCGTGAGCGGTTCGAGATCCAGGTGTTGGATGATTCCACGGATGAGACAGTTTCACTCGTCGCACGAACCGTGGAGCGCATCCGCGCACGGGGCATTGCCATTCTTCATCTGCATCGCACCGATCGTCAGGGTTTCAAAGCGGGCGCATTGGCTGACGGATTGAAAACAGCCAAAGGCGAATTCATCGCCATCTTCGACGCGGATTTTGTCCCCAATCCTGATTTTCTAAAAAAAATTCTTCCGTATTTTGATGAAGCCAACATCGCTTTTGTACAGGCGCGCTGGGGACATTTGAACAGCGGCTACTCGTTGCTGACCTTTCTGCAATCGCTCTCGCTCGACGCGCATTTCGCGGTAGAACAACTCGCGCGCTCGCAACTCGGTTTGTGGTTCAACTTCAACGGCACGGCGGGCGTGTGGCGCAAAACCGCGATCATTGACTCAGGCGGATGGAAAGCGGAGACCCTCACCGAAGACCTCGACCTTTCGTATCGCGCGTATCTGCGCGGTTGGCGCGCGCGCTATGCGGGCGAGGTCGAAGTGCCGTCTGAACTGCCGGTCAGTTTTACAGCCTTTCGCCGCCAGCAACATCGTTGGGCGCACGGCGGGTTCGACTGCGCAGTTCGTTACATTCCGCTCATTTGGAAGTCCGATGCGAGCCTCGCGCGAAAGATTCAAGCGAGCCTGCATCTCACGGGTTATTTGATTCATCTGTTGTTGTTCATGTGCGTGTTCTTGTATCCGCTGGTCGTCGCGCTCTCCGAACGATATCCGGGCTTGATCAGTCTGTTCGGTATTGCGGTCGTCTTCAATTTCACCGCGCTGGCGCCGATCGCATTGACGGCGGTCGCGCAGAACTCGTTGCGTAAACGCTGGGTGGCTTTTCTTCCGTCGTTTATCGTGTTAGCCGCGCTCGGCGCGGGTCTCATGCTCAACACCTTGCGCGCCGCGCTCCAAGTTTGGGCAGGGCGCAGGGGCGCGTTCGAACGGACCCCGAAATACGGCATCACCGCCCGCACGCAAAAATGGGAATCAAGACGATACTACGTCCAAGTGGACCTGCTCGTCGCCTTCGAGATCCTCCTCGCGTTGTTCAATTCGGGGACGGTCTGGCTCGCGATTCAAAATTCCAACTGGCTGATCGCGTTGTACGCGGCGATCTTCGCGGCTGGATTGTTCTTCAACTCCGGGTTGACGATTCTTCAAGCGATCCAACGCCGCTTCCCTCGCGGACTTGCGGTTGATTCAGCCTAGGTGATGTTCCCATGCCCTCCGCGTCGACCTCTCTCGAACGTGCCATCCTCGAAGCCCTGACCTACTCGGACATCTTCGACTATCCTTTGCGCTTCGATGAGTTGCATCGCTATCTTCCCGTGCGCGCTCAAGCACACGAGTTGGAAATTGCGCTGTCATCCTTGAACGGACATGTGAATCATCACGGCGAATTCTATTTTCTTGCAGGTCGTGACGAGATCACTGAGATTCGCAAACAGCGCGAAGCGCGTTCGAGAAAATTACTTCCGATTGCTTTGCGCCACGGGCAGATTCTCGGCGCGTTGCCCTTCATCCGCATGGTCGCGTTGACAGGATCGCTAGCAGTCTTGAATATTTCAAAAAATGCAGATTTCGATTACATGCTCGTCACTGCGCCGGGACGCGTATGGACGGCGCGTGCCTTTGCTCTGCTGTTCAACCGATTCGTGCGTCCGTTCGGTCACACCATTTGCCCGAATCTCATCGTCTCCGAATCCGCGTTGGAATGGCCCCTGCATGATCTGTATTCCGCGCGCGAGTTGATTCAGATGATTCCGATCACAGGGATGGATACATACCGAGAGCTGATGCAGGTCAACGCGTGGGCGAGTGAGTTTTTACCTAACGCGAATTCGTCATTGCGAGGAGCGACCAGCGGGAGCGACGAAGCAATCTCCAACACGGTGAACGAGATTGCTTCGTCGGGCAAAGCCCTCCTCGCAATGACGGAACGGGTATTGCATGGCAGCCTCGGCGACAAATTCGAATCATGGGAAAGGACCCGCAAGATCGCGCGCTTCTCCCAACAACCCGGCTTCGGCGAAGAAACTGTCTTCACCGCCGAGGTTTGTCAGGGCAATTTCCATCATCACCGCAAGTGGACGCGGGAAGTGTTTGAAAAGAAACTACATGTCATCGCGAGAAGGGCTTTGCCCGACGAAGAGTCGCGTGGCACCGTGGCGACACAATCCCCTCCCTTACGGAGATTGCTTCGTCACCTATCGGCTCCTCGCAATGACAGGATGAAACGATGACCCAAATCCTCCTCGGACAATCCTACTTCCTGCGCTTCGACCCGAAACTGTGGGAAGCGATGCAACCCTATCCGCCGCTGGGGACGATGTATGCTGCGAGTTGGCTCCGTCAGCACGGATACGATGTCGCGTTGTTCGATGCCATGCTGGCAGAGTCGGAGGAGGAGTGGGCGGTCGCGCTCGATGAGCATCAGCCTCGCTACGCGATCATTTACGAAGATAATTTCAATTATCTCTCCAAGATGTGCCTCCTGCGGATGCGCGAAGCCGCGTTCAAAATGATTCGGATGGCAAAGTCACGTGGATGCACTGTCATCCTCTGCGGCGCGGACGCGACCGATCATTACTCAATTTATCTGGAGAAAGGCGCGGACTTCTGCATCCTCGGCGAAGGGGAAGAGTCCCTGCTTGAGTTGCTGAACCAGCTCGAAGGGCGGAGGGAGGCGAGCATCGATTCCATTCTCGGTCTTGCATACCAATCTCCACCAGTCTCCAGTCTCCAATCTCTTAATTCTCCAATTCTCTCTAGTTCACGTAGACCCGATATCACGGACCTCGACAAACTTCCCTTCCCCGCATGGGATTTAGTAGACATCCAAAAATACAAAAACATCTGGCTGGAGCGACACGGCTATTTTTCGATGAACATGGTCACCACGCGCGGCTGTCCGTATCATTGCAACTGGTGCGCCAAACCGATCTGGGGACAACGCTACAACTCGCGCTCGCCTGAAAATGTGGTCGCCGAGATGAAATGGATCAAGGTAACATTCGCGCCCGATCACATCTGGTTTGCGGATGATATTTTGGGATTGAAGCCGAATTGGATCGAGAGGTTCGCGTCGTTGTTGCGTGAAGCGGATGCAGTCATTCCATTCAAGTGTTTGCAACGCGCAGACTTGGTCAACGAGAAGACTGCCGCCGCGCTGGCGAAGGCAGGCTGTAAGACCGTGTGGATCGGCGCAGAGTCTGGCTCGCAAAGAATCCTCGACGCGATGGACAAGGGCGACACGGTAGAGGATATTTACAACGCGGCGCGCCTGTTGCGCGCGAACGGGATCGAAGTGGGATTCTTCTTGCAGTTCGGCTACCCAGGGGAAACATGGGACGATGTGAAAAAAACGTTGAAAATGGTGCGCGAGTGCGCGCCCGATGATATCGGCATTTCGGTTTCATACCCGTTGCCCGGCACGAAGTTTTACGAGCGCGTCAAATTGGAATTAGGCGAAAAACAAAACTGGGTTGACTCGGAAGACTTGGCAATGCTCTATCGCGGTCCCTTCCCAACGGAGTTTTACCGCGTCTTGCACGGACGAGTCCATTATGAGTTTCGTGCGAGAAAGGCGTTGCGTGAGCCATCGTTGAGGGGATTGGTCAATGTGCCGAGGAATTTGTTTGGCTTGGTGAGGAGTGAGTTTCGGTTGAGAAGATTTGTTTGAGTAATTCTCGGTGGTTGAGTAGCCCGACGCGATAGCCGAGGGCGTATCGAAACCACCGCTAACCAACGAGACTAATCTAACAAGATGTTCTCCTGTCACCGGTTGGTTTCGATACGCGGACAAATGCCGCCTACTCAACCAACGATTTTGAATGAATACTAGGAGCAAAATGGCGAATAACGTAATTGGCACATCCTTCGAAACCGTCGCCGAAGCCTACAACCGCAACGCGGACAAATACGACGAGTTCATCGAGAACAACCCCAACCTCCAGCGGATGCGGCACAAGGTGTATGCGCACGTCAACGCGTTGCTTCCCCAAGGTTCTCGAATTTTGGATCTCGCGTGCGGCACAGGCACGGACGCGTTCTGGTTCGCCCAGCACGGATACACTGTCCACGGTGTGGATATTTCCGACGGCATGTTGAACCGTGCCAATGAAAAGGCGAAACGGCTCGGGCTAGAATCCCGCGTTACGTTCGAGCATCTTTCCTACACCGATCTTGCGAAACTGGAAAAGGATCAATTCGATTGCACGTTCTCCAATTTCGGCGGGTTGAATTGTGTTTCTGATTTGAAATTTGTTGCCGAGCAAGTTCGCCCGTTGCTCAAAGCGAACGCGCGCGTGGTCTGGGCGCTCATGCCGCCGTTCTGCCTGTGGGAATCTGCCATGCTCCTGCGAGGACGATTCAAACTCGCCACGCGCCGCTTTTCGGGCAAGTCAACGGTCTTCAAGGAAGGATTGAATTATCCCGTTTACTACTACACTCCCAAACAGGTCGCGCAGGCGTGGGGGAGTGGCTTTCAACTCGAATCGGTTCGCGCGCTTTCGGTCATCACGCCTCCCGCCACGAACAAGGACTTCGCGCTCAAACGTCCGCGCATGTTTGAATTTCTGAGCAAGCTCGATGATGCAGTTGAGTCGATATATCCGTTTAAATTTTGGGGTGATTTCACAATAGTGACTCTCCGTCAAAGATAAAAGCCTTTACCACGAAGGACACAAAGGTCACGAAGGTTTAAAGCCTTTAAACTTTGTGCCCTTCGGGTCACTTCGACTGGCTCAGTCCAAGCATTTGTGGTTAGATGATTTCCCGACTCCAGCGCAACTCCGTCTACCTCCTCCTCGCCCGCCTTTCCGCGCAAGCGCTTGCGATTCTCTTCATCGCCCTCCTAGCCCGCCGCCTCGACATCGAATCCTTCGGGCAATTTACATTTATCGCCGCGGTCATCCTCCTCGGCAACACCGTCACCAACTTCGGCACCGACACTTACATCGTCCGCGAAGTGGCGCGGACTCGACAGATCGTTCCGCTCGTACCGCGCGCGCTCGGCTTGCAAATTCTACTTTCCGCCTTTTGGGTTCTCGTCACTCTCAGCCTCGAGCCCAATTCTCCACTGCTCCTCTATTCTCTTTCCCTCATTCCACTTTCCATTTTTTCCGTTGCCACCGCGACCCTCCGCGCGTTCGAACGCATGGATCTGGTCTGGTCTCTCAGCCTCGCCAACGGACTTGTTCAACTCAGCGCGGCTTTGTTTTCATCAGATTTATGGACTCTCTGCCTTTTTCTCCTCCTTGGGCAAATTCTCACCGCTGCGTTTTCCTACTTCGTCTGCACCGCTTCACTTCCGACGTTCAAACTGTTCCCGCTCGTTGACCCTCGTCAACTCTTCAAATTGACCCTCCCCTTCGCCGCGCTGACGATTCTCCTCGTCCTCTCACAACGCCTCGGCGTGCTCACTGTCTCCGCTCTCCTCGGCGACTCGGCTACTGGAATTTTTTCCTCCGTCGCCCGCGTGGTAGACGGGCTCAAACTTGGGCATTACGCCATCCTCGGCGCACTACTCCCCGTCATCTCGCGCGGCACGCACGAATCAAAACAAAGTTTTCGTAAAGGGTTTGCCTTACTCATCGGCTCGACATTGTTGATGGCAATTCTGCTTTCCGTGTTTCCGCGAGCAATTATTCTGATTCTCTACGGAGAAAACTTCACCTCCGCAATTCCATTGTTGTCACTGCTGGGCTGGAGTTTGATTCCGTACACCGTTTCCTCCTTCATCTCCTACGACCTCATCGCCCGCGGACAAGAAAAGACTCTTGTGAAGGCAACAGCAATATCGCTTGGAATATTTTTCGCGTTGTATCCTTTGATGATTTTGCAATTCGAGCTCCTTGGCGCTATCTACGCCGCATTGGTTGGTGAGATAATACAGGCGACTATCTTTGTCATTGCGAGGAGACGATAACCGACGAAGAAATCTTCAACTCACGAACACACACCATAGACTTCCACTGATACTGATCACTCATAACTTGAAACTTGCGAACATGCCTTCTTCCTCAAACACCCCCATCCTCACTCCCGCCGCCCTCCTCGCCTACCGCCGCGCCAACGGACAATTGCCCGATTTCTCCGCGCCGCGTGCCGTGATCTTCGCCCCGCAAAAAAGTCTGGCGGATTATGTTTTGCGTAACCATTCTGTAAAACGAATCAAAGGTTTCTTGGGTGAGTTTTATCTCCTCAAACGCACGAACGGACAGATCGCCCTCTCAACTAATTTTGGCATCGGTTCGCCGGTCATTGGCGGGTTGACCGATGAATTCGCCGCGCTTGGCGTAAAGCAATTCGTGTTGGTCGGCATGGCAGGCGGACTGCAACCCGAATTGACGACCGGTAGTCTAGTCGTTTCATCGAGCGCGATTCGCGGCGAAGGTGTTTCACAACATTATCTCCCGGCGGATCGAACCGTTGATTCCTCGCCGGAGTTGATCCAGGGCGTCAGCCAAATCCTCGCGAAACAAGATCATCCTCACCGCCTCGGCGCCACATGGACGACCGATGCGCCGTTTCGTGAACTTCGCAAGGATGTGCTTGCGCATCAACAGCAGGGAGTCCTTGCGGTGGACATGGAAGCCGCGGCGATGCTGGCGGTGGCGAAGGCGAATCATTTATCAGGAGCCGCGCTGTTCGCCATCGCCGACCAACTCTCTGGGGGAGAGTGGCGTATGGCGAAAGAGTTGCATCCCGCGCAAAAGGGATTGTCCATTTTGTTCGAGGCGGTTTTCGCGTACCTGACCGAACCATCGAGCTGAGCGAGCGCTCCAACTGTCGGCGCGGAGTCGTTTCTATTTGCAACGGTTTTGCCAGTTTGCGCGAGCGAGGCGCGCACTCTTTGCGAGATATCGTGTGCTATACTCCGACCCGATCGTTTATCACCGCGCCTGTGCAAGTGTCCGGAGGAAACAATGGGCTGGCTAAAAAATCGTTCAGTACTAAGATTTGCCATTGTCGGATTCCTCGGGGGTCTCGTGTTCTTGATCGTTGGTCTCTGGCTCGAATTCGACAAGAATAGTCTGCCTCTCTCGCTTTGGGCTTTTCTCTACATCCATAGAACCGAACCGATCATCTTTGTCGTTGACCTTGCCCCGATCATGTTGGGGTTTTTGGGCGGATTGTTTGGGTTGCAAAAGAGTCTTTCAGAGACGATCTCTCACGGCAAGAAGGAATGGGAAGCGATCTTCGATTCGTTCTCCGATCTGTTATTCATGACCGACTCGGAAGGTCGCGTGCTGAGATGTAATCACGCCGTGGTAGACCGCTTGAATCTCCCGTTCCATCGTGTGATCGGAAAGCCTCTGGCTGAACTTCTCGGAATCCGCGAGTTGGGTGACCTGCCGGGAATGGACAACGTTCATCACGAACTTACTTTGTTTGGGCGTATTTACGAGGTGAACACATTTTTGCTGGGTGGTGAGGGTGAGGCACAAAAAAAATTCTTCATCTTCCACGACATTACCGAACGACGCAAGGTGCGCGCGGAACTGATGCGCCAGAAGGAATTCTTTGAATCGCTGGTTCAGAATAGCCCCGCCGCCATCGTCGTCCTCGATAACGAGGAGAAGATCGTTTCATGCAACCCCGCGTTCGAAGGGTTGTACGGATACAAAGAGGACGAGATCCGAGGGGTTCTGATCGATACGCTGATCACCACAGACGAGACTCATGCCGAGGCTCGGGAGTATACGCGTCAGGTCATGAAATCCACAGTGCATGCATTCGGCAAACGTCGTCGCAAGGACCATTCGTTGGTTGAGGTGGAGATTCTCGGGGTGCCGGTGATGGTGGCAGGCGAAAAGGTAGGCGCGCTCGCGATCTACCACGATATTTCCGAACTAGTTAAAGCCCGCAAGCAAGCCGAGGAGTCGAGCCGCACGAAGAGCGAGTTCCTCGCCAACATGAGTCACGAGATCCGCACGCCGATGAACGGCGTGATCGGCATGTTGGAGCTGGCGCTCGATACCCAACTCACCTCCGAACAGCGCGATTACCTGCAAACTTCCCTGCAAAGCGCGGAGGCTTTGCTCACGCTGTTGAACGATATTTTGGATTTCTCCAAGATCGAAGCGGGCAGGCTCGAATTCGAAAGCATTAATTTCAGCCTCCGCAACGCGGTCGAAGATGTGGCGTACACGCTCGCGAAGAGGGCGCAGGATAAAGGTCTTGAGCTGGCGTGTTTGATCCATCCGGATATCAGCACGGATCTGCGAGGGGATCCGGGGCGTTTGCGCCAGATCCTTGTCAACCTGGTCGGCAATGCGATCAAATTCACGCATCAGGGTGAAGTGGTGATTCGCGCGGAAGCCATGCAAGAGACCGAAACGCACACGGTCGTCCATTTTGCGGTGCAAGATACCGGCATCGGCATTCCCGTCGAACGACAGGGAGCGGTCTTCGACCGTTTCACGCAGGCAGACGGCTCGACCACGCGCAAATATGGCGGCACAGGCTTGGGGCTGGCGATCAGCCGCCAATTGGTCGAGGCGATGGGCGGAAGAATCGGGGTGGAGAGTTCGCCCGGTATCGGAAGCACCTTCTGGTTCGATCTCACCTTCGAAAAACAGCCGCGCAAAAAGCCGGTCACCGGACCACTTACGCTGGGTCCCGTCAATTTGACTCAGGCGCGCATCCTCATCGTGGATGACAACCAGACCAACCGCATGGTGTTGACGAAAAACGTAGAAGCGCTCGGCTCACGGGTGGAAGCGGTCTCCAGCGGTGCAAAGGCATTGGAGATTCTGCGCAATGCCCATCGCGCCCGCGATCCGTTTCATGTGGTCTTGCTCGACATGCAAATGCCCGGCATGGACGGCGAACAGACCGCCCGCGCCATCAAGAGCGACCCGGCAGTGAAGGAAGTAAAGATCCTCATCCTCACTTCCATGGGTCAGCGCGGCGATGCCGCTCATATGGAATCACTGGGTTGTTCCGGTTATTTGCTCAAACCTGTAAAACAGCAGATGCTCTTCGATGCCATTATTGCCGTGCTGAACCGCGAAGAAGACAGCGAACCCGGGCTGATCACGCGGCACGTGCTCTCTGAACAACGAAAGTTGGGCTTGCGAATCTTGCTCGCGGAAGACAACCCGATCAATCAAAAACTGGCGATTATCTTGTTGCAAAAAGCCGGGTATTCCGTGGATGCGGTAGATAACGGCGCGCAGGCTGTGCAAAAAGTTCGCACCCAGCAATACAACTCGGTGCTCATGGATGTGCAGATGCCCGAATTGGACGGTTTGGAAGCCACCCAGCAAATTCGCGAACTCGAAAAGGAAACCGGAGGGCACATCCCCATCATCGCCATGACCGCCCATGCCATGCAGGGCGACCGCGAACGCTGTCTCGCGGCTGGCATGGACGATTACGTCACCAAGCCGCTTGAACCGAAAGTGTTGTTCAGCGCGTTGGATCGCTGGACTCAACTGCCTGTGGATCGGAAAGAAGCGTTCGAACCGGTTCAGGATTATTCGCACGACCAGAGCGCGTTCGTTGAATCCATGGGCGAGGGATTGTTCGGCGAGACCGAACCTCCCGCTTCGTTCACCGGGACGGTTGCTTCGCCAGCGTCGACCTTCGTTGTGCACACCGACGCCTCCCCGGTTGATTTCGATGCCGCGTTGCGCCGCTTCGAAGGCGACCGCGAATTCATGACGGAAATGTTCAAGGAATACAAAGGTCACCTGCTCGACCGTGTGAAAGAAATTCAACATGCCATGCAGGCGGGCGATGCGAATCAACTTGCCCGGCTCGCACACAACCTCAAAGGCGTTTCATTGAATTTCAGCGCCAACCCGTTATCAGACATCGCCCTTCATCTCGAAGAGCTCTGCAAACGCGAAGACCTAACCTCCGCGCCGTCGCTCGTTACGCAATTGGAGGCGGAAGCCCAACGCGTCGAAGCCTTCCTGTCGGAGCATGGCTACTAAACAATAAGGAGAGAACATGACTCGCCCTGTTCGGGATGCAGTTGCACTGCGTCCCGCTCGCAGTACTACTGCTCGCGAAAAAAAGACGGTTACAACTCCGAAGGAGTGACATGATTATAGATTTGCAACGAATAGGCGAACCAACCCGAAGGGGTGTCATAGGATTTACGTGAAAGCATGTCATCCCTTCGGGATTGAAGGCGCGTAAGGTAAGTTACTAAATGATTAGGAGAGAACATGACTCGCATCCTTGTAATTGACGACGAACCGATCAATCACCAGCTGGTGGCGCGCGCGCTTGCGCCGCTTCAGTGGGAGATCCATTTCGCCGATAACGGCAAGACCGGCATCGCCCAGGCGCGAGGCGTCAAACCCGATATCATCATCACCGATGTCATGATGCCCGATGCGAATGGCTATGAGGTCACGCGCACACTGCGCCGCGACCCTCAATTTGCCGCGACCCCCATCCTCGTGCTCACCGCGCAATCGGGCTTGCAGGATAAGTTGAAGTCGTTCGAAGCGGGCGCGGACGATCACCTCACCAAACCTTTCGAAGCCGCCGAATTGGTGGGCAGGGTGCAAGCGCTTCTCCGCCGGGTCGAAGCTGTCAAAACCTCCAGTATGCAATCGTCCACCGGCGAGCAGGCGCGTATCATCGCTGTCCACAGCCTGCGCGGCGGGACCGGTTGCTCCACGTTGGCTGTCAATCTCGGCGTTGGGTTTGCCTCCCTGTGGCGCGAACCGTCCATCTTGCTCGATCTCACCATGACCGCCGGGCAGGTGGCGCTCATGCTCAACATGACCCTCAAGCGCACGTGGGCAGACGTGGCGCATCTATCCGGCGGCGAATTGGATTCGGATGCGCTGGGCTCGATCATTGGCAATCACGAAAGCGGGTTGCACTTCATCGCCGCACCGACCTTCCCAGCAGAAGCCGAAACACTGCGCGGAGAAACGCTCGGCGCCGCGTTGAATTTGATCAAGAATCAATATCATTACGTGATCGCCGACCTGCCGCACGATTTCAGCGACCTTTCCATTCAAGCGCTGGATGTTGCCGATGTGATCCTGCTGGTCGCCTCGCCGGATATGGCTTCCATTCGCGCCGTCATCGCCGCGTTGGATACCTACGAAAAACTCGGATACGAAAAAGAAAAGGTCAAACTTGTCTTGAGCGCGCCCTTTCCCCAATCCAGCCTGACGAAAGAAAAGATCGAAGCCGCGGTTCGGACGCCGGCGCTCGCCACGATTCCCTACGTGAAAGACCTGTTCGTCGACGCCATCAATTTAGGGCAGCCCCTTGTGCATGAAAAACCGAACGAATCCGTGTCTGCATTACTCGAGGATTTCGCTTTTCACCTCAGCAAAGAGGCTCACAAAAAAACAAAACCTGAATCGCCCACCGAGGCATGGAAGCGGGTCTACCAGCGTTACCAGCAGAAAAAGAAGTGAGGAGCGCCTTTGGTTCTTGATACAGTTGCACTGCATCAAGGTTGCGTACCATCGTGAAATAAGATGGATTTATCAGAGCAACGACGCGCCTGCTGACGGGCGGGTGATGAAAACTTCAGGCGCGAGGGAAGTCTCGGCTTGATATTTCATGGCGAGCGCGCTTGAAAATTCTTCGGCAAAACTCTTTTCGACCAGATTCACCGTGCAACCGCCAAAGCCTGCGCCGGTGAGCCGCGCGCCGTAACAACCATCGAGTGATTGCGCGATGCGGGTCATCGCATCCAGTTCGGGGCAGGATACTTCGTATAAATCGCGCAGGCTGACGTGACACTCATTCATCAACCTGCCAAAGGCTGTGATGTCACCCGCTTCAAGCGACCGTTCCGCCTGCTTCACCCTCGCGATCTCCTCCACCACGTGACGCGCTCTCATCCCAACCTCGCGTGGAAGATCCTTCCCAAAACGATTCAAATCCTCCGCACTCACATCCCGCAGTGACTTGATTTCCGGCATGTGCCGTTGCAACAAAGTCACTGCTTCCTCGCATGCCGCGCGGCGTTTGTTGTATTCGCCTGAAGTCAATTTGCGCCGCACGGACGTATCCGCGATTACGATCGAAACATGATTCGGCAGGGGCAGTGTCTTCCATTCTAGTGAACGACAATCGAGTATGAGCACTCTTACCTCCATGCCGCAAGCCGACGCGAACTGATCCATGATGCCGCTCTTTACGCCGACGTATTGATTCTCGGCTCGTTGCGCGAGCAACGCAAGTTGCATCGGTGGGAGAGTCCACCCGCCGAGGGTTTGCCACGCGATGGTAAATGCCATCTCCACCGAAGCGGAGGAACTCAACCCCGCGCCGCGCGGCACATCCGATGCGAAGACCGCGTTCATCGCGCGGACTTCGAGGTGTTCCTCGAGTAAACTCCACATCACACCCGCGGGATAATGCGCCCAATCGGGGAGAGGGGTTGATTCGGTTTGGGTTTTTGTCGCAATCGTTCGAGGGGAGAAAAAAGCCCGCTGGTTCAGGTCCACAGCAAAAATGGAGGAGTGAACCGTTTCTGAAGGCGAGAAAGCAATGTACGTGGCGCGGTCGATCGCGGCGGGCAGGACGAATCCATCGTTGTAATCCACATGCTCGCCAAGCAGATTTACCCGACCGGGCGCGCGCGCAATGTGAGCCGGTTCAGCGTTGAAAGTGTCTTGATACATCTTCACAATTTCTTCAACCCGTTGCATGTGCCAATTGTAACAAGCGTTTAAGAGTATGGTTAGTTTTTTAGTCTTGGAAACGTCTGCCTGTATAATGGCATGAAGATGAACGAGCCGAACCCAGTAGAAAGAAAGCGGTTACGGGATCGTGTGAAGGGAGTGTTTCCATTCGCAGCGGGTGTGCTTGCCGCGTTCCTCGCGTTCTTTTTGTACAATTTTCTTTTCCCCGCAAACCAATTATCCATTAAAGAAGTGAATGCTGTGGTGGCAAGCGCGCTTGCCTCTGCCACGCCGCGCCCCGCTTTCTCAGCGGATGTGTATCAGGCGATACAACCCTCGTTGGTTTTAATTCAGGTCGAATCTGACAACGGCAACGGCGGAACGGAAAAAAGTTTGGGAAGCGGTGTGATCGTCAACGACTTTGGTCAGATACTCACCAGCCTGCATGTGGTGGCAGGCGCGCAAAAGATCGCGATCACCTTTGCGGATGGCACACATACCGAGGGGCAGGTGATCTTGGAACAGCCTGAGATCGATATCGCGGTGTTGCAGCCTTTACAACTGCCGCGTGAGTGGTACCCAGCCACGCTGGGGAACCCGGGCGCGATGCGCATTGGCGATGAAGCGTACGTGGTGGGCAACCCGTTCGGTTTGTATAGTTCGATGAGCGCGGGCGTGATCTCTGGATTCAATCGCACGTTTCAGCCGCAAGGCTCTGAATTGATCATCCAGGGTCTGATCCAATTCGACGCGGCGGCAAACCCCGGCAATTCGGGCGGTCCGTTGTTGAATCGAGATGGTCATGTGGTTGGGATCGTCACGGGAATCGTCAACCCGACCGATGAAAGCTTCTTTGTGGGAATCGGATTCGCGGTGCCGATCGGGACAGCGACCGGCGGGATGGGTTCGCCGCCATACTGAGTAATTGGTACATGGTAATTTGTGAATAGTGACTGGAGATGAGAGATCGAGAGGGTTGAGAATTGGGAGAAGTGGAGAATTATTACTGAATGGTGGTTGAGTAGCCCTGAGAGGGGTTTGCGAAGGGCGTATCGAAACCACCAATAGTTGAAATTGTATAAAATGCGATTGGAGAATTTCATGGCACAAACTTCTGAAAACCGAACACCGATGGAAAAAGTATTATATGAAGTGAAGAAGGTCATCGTCGGGCAAGATCATTTACTTGAACGGATGATCGTGGCATTACTGGCGCGCGGACACATCCTCGTCGAAGGCGTGCCGGGGCTGGCGAAGACGATGGCGATCAAAACACTGGCTGAATCTATCGGCGGCGAATTCAAACGCATCCAATTCACGCCCGACCTTGTCCCCGCCGATCTGATCGGCACGCGCATCTACAACCAGAAGACAGGCAAGTTCGAAACATCATTGGGTCCTGTATTCACGAATCTGTTACTGGCTGATGAGATCAATCGCGCGCCTGCCAAAGTGCAGAGCGCCTTGCTCGAAGTAATGCAAGAGCGACAGGTCACCATCGGGCGCGAGACGCACAAAGTACCGAATCCGTTTTTGGTGTTGGCGACGCAGAATCCCATCGAGACGGAAGGCACGTACGCGTTGCCCGAAGCGCAAGTGGACCGCTTCATGCTCAAGGTTATGGTTGGTTACCCCACCTCGACGGAGGAGTTCGTCATCGTGGAGCGGATGACCGCCGCCCTGCAAGCCGTGCAGAATGTGTTGACCACCGATCAACTGGTCGCCCTGCAAAAACAGGTGGATAAAGTGTATGTCGACCCTGCGTTGATGGAATACGCCGTCCGCATGGTGACCGCCACGCGCAAACCCTCCGAGGTGGGCTTGAAGGAACTCGAACGCTACATCATGTTCGGCGCAAGCCCGCGCGCTTCGATCAACTTGATCCTTACGGGTCGCGCGCTTGCCTTCGTGCGCGGACGCAACTACGCCCTGCCGCAGGATGTGCTGGATATGGCTCTCGATGTGATGCGTCATCGCATCGTGTTGTCGTATGAAGCCCTCTCCGAAAATGTGACGGGCGATATTTTGCTGAACAAGATCCTTGATCGCATTCCCATCCCGGTGGTGCCTTTGCATGAACATGTCAACGTCGGCAGTAACGCCTGAGCAGGTTTTGCTCCGGCTCGACTGGAACGTCATCCGCCGCCTCGACGGTATGTTGCAGGGCGATTATCGCACGCTGTTCTACGGTTTCGGCGTGGATTTTGCCGACCTGCGCGAATACCAGCCGGAAGACGATATCCGCTACATCGATTGGAACGTCACCGCGCGCATGGATACGCCCTACGTGCGGCAATACCACGAAGACCGCGAGATCACCGGGTGGTTCTTGCTCGACCTGAGTCCCTCGATGGATTTTGGCACCACCGCCACGGCGCGTGAGAAACGAACCATGCTCGTCGATTTTGTGGCGGTCATTGCCAGGTTGTTGACGCGTCACGGGAACCGCGTGGGGGTGATGATGTTCGGGAACGGAAACCAGCAGACCATCCCGGCGCGAGGCGGAAAACTACAGGTATTGCGTCTCATCAACGATATGAAGAAACAGCCGCGTCAACCGCGCGCGCCGTTCACCAATCTCAAAACCTTTCTCGACGGCGCGTTGAATTCCATCAAACGCCGTTCGCTGGTGTTCGTCATCTCCGATTTCATCAGTGAACCGGGCTGGGAACGTTCGTTGAGCCAGTTGAATCGGCGGCATGAGGTGATCGCGGTGCGCCTGTTCGACCCGCGCGAGGAGGAGTTGCCCGATGTGGGCATGGTGGTGATGGAAGATGCCGAAACCGGCGCGCAGATGTTCGTGGATACGCACGACCTCAAGTTTCGTAAAAAATTCTTTGCCGCGGCGCAACAACGCGAACAGGATTTGAACGCCGCGTTCCAACGAGCAGGCGTGGATGTGCTTCCGCTTTCGACGGAAGATGATATCGTTCGTTCGATCGTGCGGTTTGCAAAGCAAAGGCAACAGGTTCGAAAAAACTAGCGACTGGAGATTGGAGATTATTCATCGAATCTCCAGTCTCCAATCTCCGAATTTTTATGTCATTCATCTGGTCGTCCCTCCTCTATCTTTTGTTGTGCGTTCCGTTGTTGGTCTTGTTGTATCAACGAATCCAAAAACGGAAGCGCGAAGCCGCCGCGCGCTTCGGAGGGTTTGGCGCACTGCATGATTCGTCGAGCGGCACATCTACGCGGCGGAAACTCCCCGCGCTCCTCTTTTTGATCGCCATCACGATCTTGATCCTTTCTCTCGCACGTCCACAGGCAGTGATCAGCATGCCGCGTATCGAAGGCACGGTCATTCTCACGTTCGATGTTTCGGGGAGTATGGCGGCGGACGATCTCAAACCCACGCGCATGGAGGCGGCAAAAGCCGCGGCATTGGAATTTGTGGATACCCAGCCGACCAGCGTGAAGATCGGCGTGGTCGCGTTCAGCGACGGCGGTATCACGGTGCAAAACCCGACCGGCGAACGGAGTGAAGTAATCGACACCATCGAACGCCTCGTGCCGCGCCGCGGTACATCGGTTGGAAACGGGATTCTCGTTGCGCTCAACACCATCGCGGTGGATGCCGGCGATCCGGCGTTCTTGAGCACGAGCAATATTCCCGATACGCCTCCTCTGCAATCGGATACTGCGCCCCAATCGGAGGCACTTCCGGAAGGCTGGTATCCATCCTCTGCGATCGTCCTGTTCAGCGATGGTGAGAACAACCAGGACCCGGACCCAGTCGCCGCGGCTGACCTCGCCGCAGACCTCGGAGTCCGCATTTACACGGTCGGCGTCGGCACGGCTGAAGGAGCGACCATTACCGTGGAAGGATTCACGGTCCACTCGCAGTTGAACGAGCCGGTCCTGCAATATATTTCCGTCACGACCGGCGGAGCTTATTACAATGCAGGGAACGAAGAGGACTTGCGCCGCATCTACGACGACCTCGAACCGAAGTTATCCATCCAAACGGAAGAAATGGAAGTGACCTCACTTCTAGCGGGATTGGGTATCCTGCTTTTCATTATCGGCGGCGCGATCTCGCTCCTCTGGTTTGGGCGCGTCCTATGAGCATGTTGTGGCCCAGCGCCCTCTATGTATTGCTTCTACTGCCCGTGCTCATCGGGGCATATTTCTGGCTGTTGAACCGGCGCAGGCGATTCGTCATTCGATATTCAAGCCTGTCGTTAGTGCGTGAGGCGGCATCGCATCAATCATGGTTACGCAGGCATCTGCCGTTCATCCTTTTCCTTTTCGCGCTTGCCAGTTTGATCCTCGCCCTGACAAGACCGACAGCCGAGATCGTCGTCCCATCGAACCGCGCCACGATCATCCTTGCCCTCGATATTTCTCGCAGTATGTGTTCCACAGATATTCCCCCAAACCGCCTGGTTGCCGCCCAGGAAGCCGCGATCGAATTTGTCAATAGTCAGGATGAAGGCACCCAGATCGGAATCGTCGCGTTCGCCGGTTTTGCCGAGTTGGTTCAACCTCCCACCAAAGATAGGAACCTGCTTGCCAATGCGATCACGAATCTTCTCCCTGCGCGCCGGACGGCGATCGGAAGCGCCATCCTTCGCTCCATCGACGCGATCTCCGAGATCGACAGCCGAATCCCGCCGACCCTGCCGGGTGAATCGGTCGCATCGGTTCCCGAGGGAGAGTTCGCGCCGCACATCATCGTCTTGCTGACCGACGGGTCGAGCAACGCGGGACCCTCTCCGTTCACCGCCGCCAACGAAGCGATCGCACGTGGCATCCGCGTGTACACCATCGGGTTCGGTACGATCAACAATACCTCACCCATGATTTGCGGTGACGCGTTTTCCGAGAGCGACCCGTTCGGTGGTCCCGGGTTTGGGTTCGGTAATCCGTTTGGCGGGGGTGGAGGTTTCCGCAGGGAATTGGATGAGGTCACCTTGAAACAAGTGGCGGATGTGACCGGCGGCACCTACTACGCGGCGACGAGCGCCAGCGAATTGCAGGATGTATTCCGCAATCTCCCCACCTATCTGGTCGTCACGCGCGAGACGACGGAGATCAGCGCGCTCTTCAATGCCGTGGCAGTGTTGTTGATGCTCCTCGCGTTCTTCCTATCCTTGCGATGGAACCCTTTGATATAGGGGAAAATCCCCGGCTAAACTCAGTGCCTCACAAATGATGGGGCGGCAGTTCGATTTGTCAGTCAAATCGTGCCGATAACATTGTCGCAGTTCAACTGCGACAAAACCTATTGAATATTCCCGGCTATACTTGGAACATGAGGACAAATAACAAAACTGTCACCGTGATCGGCGCGGGACTCGCCGGTCTTTCCGCCGCGTTCGAGTTGCATCGCGCCGGGTGGAACGTCACTGTGCTCGAAGCGCGCAACCGCGTGGGCGGACGCGTGTACACGATACGGGAATTTTCCAATGGGTTGGTTGCCGAAGGCGGCGGAGAATTCATCGAAGAGACTCACACGCGCATGATCGCGCTGGCGCATCAATTCCGCTTGAAGGTCGCGCCAGCCACGAGTTGGCGCGGCGGCGATAAAGATTGGGCATCGTTCGACGGCAAGTCGGGTCCGCTGACCGATGCCGGCGTGTGGGGTTTCAACCTTGCCGATGAAGTGGACCGCGAATGGGAATTTTTAGCGGGGTTGAGTCAATTCGTCCCAGACCCGAACCAGCCTCACTTAGCGCGCGAAGCGGCGCGTCTCGATTCGCAATCCGCGCGCGATTGGATTCAATCGCTGGATGTGCATCCGTTCGCCAAGCAATTTTTCGCCCAGCACATCCGCTCCGAATATACTTGCGAGCCGGAGCAGTTATCCCTGCTCGATCTGTGCCGCAACGCGAAGATGTATTATTTTGAAACAGATCGTGCGCCGAGTCTGCGCGTGCTCGGAGGCAATGACCAGATTCCGCGCGCGTTGGCGCAGGCGTTACCCGATGTGCGCTTCAACGCCGTCGTGGACTCGGTGCGCCTCAAACCGGACGGGGTGGCTGTGACCTACCTGCAAGCCGATTCGCACGTGACGCTTGATTCGGACTTTGCGATTTTGGCGATCCCCCTGACGACCGCGCGTGCGATCGATTTCAATTCCTCCCTGCCAGCCGCGCATGAGCAACTCGTGAACGAAATTTCATATGGCGCAGTGACGAAAGTAATGATCGAATATCGCAAGCGGTTTTGGAATGAGCGCGGTTGGTCCGGCAGGCTGACCACCGACGCGCCGATCGTAATGACGTGGCATGCCACGAGTCACTTTAAACATGAACGCGGCATCCTCACCGCCTACACCGGCGGCGGTCCCGCAGTGAAACTTTCTGCAATGAGCGATGAAGAGCGGATCGAAACGGCGGTCGCCGAGATCGAAAAACACTTTCCCGGCTCGTCGAAGTTGATCGAAAACGTGGCAACGATCGCGTGGTTGAACGAACCGTTCACGCGCGCCTCGTACATGGCGCTCGCGCCCGGCGATGTGTTGAAACATTGGAAGACGTTATCTCAACCGGCGGGTCGTTTGTTCTTCGCGGGCGAGCACGCCACGCCGATTCAAGGATTCATGGAGGGCGCGGTCGAGAGCGGTCAACGCGCGGCGCGCGAAATTATGGGTGCGCGATGAGTGAAAAGAAAAAATATTTCTGGGCGGGGGTTCGCGCCGAGATCCCGCTGTTGATCGGTGTTTTCCCCTTCGGCATGATCTACGGCGCGCTCGCGCTAGGCGCCGGGCTCTCCACTGCCGCAGCGCAGATGATGTCTTCGATGGTCTTCGCGGGTTCGGCGCAGTTCATCACCACGCAACTCGTGAAGGATTCGGCGCCGGGATTCGTCATCGTGTTGACGATCGCGGTGGTGAATTTGCGGCACATGTTGTACTCCGCTTCGCTCGCCCCTCATCTTGCCTCGCTTTCGACGCGTTGGAAGGCGCTTTTGAGTTACCTGCTCACGGATGAGGCGTATGCTCCCAGCATCATTCATTATGAAAGTGATGGAGTGAAACCGTACAGCCACTGGTTCCTTTTCGGCGCGGGGCTTGCGCTGTGGGTGACCTGGCAAGTCAGCACCGCGCTGGGGATTTTTCTTGGCGCGGCGATCCCCGATTCGTGGTCGCTGGATTTTGCGCTTCCGCTCACGTTCATCGCGATGGTGGTGCCGGTGTTGAAGAATCGACCTGCGATCGCGGCGGCGTTGTCGGCGGGATGCGTCGCGCTTGCCGCGTACTCGCTCCCCTATAAATTAGGTTTGATCCTCGCGGCTTTGGTTGGAATTGCTGTGGGGACATTTTTAGAAAACAACACGCATGGAAAACCCCAAACGGGTCTGCCGATCCAAGCCAACCTGCGCCGATCCTTGGACGACTCGTAATGTCAGGAGTTTTTTGTTTGATGGCTTTCGTGGGGCTGGATGGAATCCTGCCTAATTACGATGTGCGTACCACCCTTCCGCATCGTCCTTGCCCGGCATACGACTATCGAATGGTTCTTAATTTCTTGGAGAAGAAATGAATATTTGGCTTGTCATGTTGCTGGGCGGGTTGATCACGTTCGGGATGCGGTTCTCGCTCATCTACGCCTTCGGCAAGTTGCACGTCCCGGAAACGATGCGCAAGGCATTGCATTACGTTCCCCCGGCGGTTCTATCCGCCATTGTTTTCCCGGAATTGTTTTTGCGTTCCGGCGAGTTGCATCTTTCGTTGGATAATTACCGTCTGCTCGCAGGGTTGATCGCCGTGGTCATTGCGTGGATGAGCAAAAACACATTGATCACCATCCTGGCAGGGATGGTCGCGTTATTCCTCTTGCAGTTTTTCGGCGCGTAGTTCCTACACATAGATGGTGTAGATCTGATCACCCCCGTCGCGTTTCGCCATCGAGACCGCCTCTTTTGTCCGTTCGACCAGCGCATCGATGTCAGTGGAAACAGTGACGCGCGCCGATGAGACGATGCCTGCGCTCAGGCTGACCTTTAATTCCGTGCCGTCGAGCATGGAGATTCTGGTGTTGGCGATTCCCTTGATGATCCGGTCGGCGATCTTTTCCGCGTCGGCGCCGATCACGCCGGGCAGGATGAGCAGGAAGGTGTCTGCCTCGAAGCGTCCGAGCCCGTCGTAGGGTCGGCTTTTCTCGTGGATGCCCTGCGCGATGACGGTCAGCACATCGTTGCCGATGTTGCGTCCGTATTTTTCATTCGTAGCCTTGAAATTATCCACATCGAAGGCGATCAGGCTCAATGGCGCCTGGCCGCGGCGCGCGCGTTCGAGTTCGCCGCGCGAGAAGATCATGAATGCAATCTGGTTGAGCGCGCCGGTCAGCGTGTCCACCATGGCGAGGTTGTCGAGGGTTTCCTTCGCGTTCACAAGATTGTCGCCGAGGGCGAGAATCCGCTCGCCGATGTGCACACGCGATTTCAACTCCGCAGGGACGATCGGTTTGTTGAGGTAATCGTCCGCGCCCAAACGCGGCGTGGTCACGTCGGCATCCTGCACTTTGGCGGTGATCAACAGGATGTAGACGTAATACGGCGGTTTCGCCTCGCGCACTTTACGGATGAACGCCTTTTCATCCATGTCCGTGTTGGAACGATCGCCGATGATGAATCGGATATCACCGTTTTGGAGCAGGTACAACGCGGTGTCGCTGTTCTCGGCGTTGACGATCTCATGACCGTTCACCTGCAACACATGTTGAATGACGGTGCGTTCCATCAGATCATTGTTGAGGACGAGGATCTTCATTTCTCAAGCAACTCCTTGGCTGATTATATCCCACTCTGTAAATTTTTCTGTTGCGTTGACAAACCCTATCTCCCATAGTAATATTTGCGGCGCTTTGCCCGCGCCGAGGTAGCTCAGTGGTAGAGCAGGGGACTCATAAGCCCTTGGTCGAGAGTCCGAATCTCTCCCTCGGCACTAAAAAAACCCGCTGGAACGGCGGGTTTTTATTTTATAAGAAGCGGAGGAAATCCCGCTTCGTCCAGTTTGTCGATAACGCCGACTTACGAATCAAATTAGGAATGTTTGTAATTCTCCCACCCATATACGTAGTGAACGCCTCATCAAGCGCGGCTGAAACGCTTCCCATGGTCATGGCGACGTGATGTTCGAAGCCGCTTTTGCACAAATACGCCATCAGGTGTTGCTATCCTTGCTGACTAGACCTTCCTGTAAAGAAAATTTTACCAATGCTGCCCTTGTCCTTAACCCAAGTTTTTCCATGCCGCGAGCGCGATAGGTTTCCACCGTTTTGATGCTCAAACTGAGTTGATCGGCAATCTCCGCGCTGGTGTGACCGAGCGCGACCAGTTTCAGAACTTCCTGCTCACGCTCGCTGAGGTTTGCCCAGGTTTGTTCTGCGCTTGAGGATTTCGCTTCTGGCAAAATATCCTCCAATAATACACGGGTCATTGAAGGATGAACATACATCTCACCCCGCAAGACTGCCCGAATCGCAGAGATCAATTCTGCATCTGCCGCCTTTTTTAGAACATATCCGCTTGCCCCATGTTTCAAAGCCTGACGCAAATATTGTGGATCATCATGCATGGTGAGGATCAGGATTTTTGCGGATGGAACCATCTTACGCATGGCGGGTAGCACATCCATGCCGCCCAAGCCCGGCATATTCAGGTCAAGCAGGATTAGTTCGGGCTGGAGTTTTTCTGCCAGCGATAACGCCTCAGAGCCGGTGGAGGCTTCTGCCACAACCTCAAATTCGTTTTGTCCTGTTAATAACAACCGGAGACCCGTCCGTAAAACAGGATGGTCATCGGCAAGAAGAATGCGAACAGGACCGTTCATGGGCTTGCTTCAATTTTTTCGGCTTGCACAGGGATCTCGATGAATATACTGGTTCCGTGTTCAACGGATGATTCGATTGTGACAGTTCCATGAAGCAATTCCGCCCGCTCACGCATACCCAGCAACCCCAGGTGACGTTCGCCATGATTTGCCTCGGTATCAAACCCGATGCCATCATCCTCCACAATAGCGCGCACCATATTGCGATGGCGTTCTACAAGAATGCTGGCGGATTTTGCCTGCGCATGGCGGGCGATGTTCGTTAGAGTTTCTTGTATGATGCGATAGATGGCGGTCTCCACTTCGCCGGGAAGGCGTTCGCCAATTTGAATGGCAACATCCATAGGGATCCTGTAACGAGTCTGCCATTCCGAAGCCAACCTTTCGAGTGCGGCGGATAGTCCCAGGTCATCCAACACACGCGGGCGTAAACGCATGGAAAGGTCGTGGACTTCATCCAATGTTTTGGATGCCACGTCGCGCAGGTCGGTGGCTTTGGAAATGGACGCACATTGAGCGCAATGGGTTTCCATGATGCGCAGACCAACGATGAGGGAGGTTAAGTTTTGCGAGGTCGAGTCGTGCAGTTCGCGTGCGATGCGGCGACGTTCGTCTTCTTGCGTTGCAATCACTTTTTCAAGTAATTGTCTTCTCAAAACTTCGCGCTCTTTGCGAAGTTCGTCGGTGCGCGCCAGTTCTTCGGTCATGGAATTGAATGCATCAGCAAGATCGCCGATCTCGTCGTTCGCCCAGCGAAGTACGCGCGGCGAAAAGTCACCTTTTGCCACAGCTTGTGTGGCATGTGCCAGCGAAATGATCGGCCGGGTGAGAATCCAGGTTAGGAAGACCGCCACCAGAACACCCGTAATGGACACCAATACGATGGTCAGGATGAGTTGCGCGGTCAGTGTGGAAACTGCCGCACGAACAGAAGCATCTGAAAGTCCGATGCGAGCCGTGCCGACCTTTCCATCCAAGATCGGGACGGCAGTATCCCACACGAGTCCTTCGTCGGTTTGGATCAACGCGGTGTGATGATGTTCATCGGTGTGCGCCGTGTTGAGTGAGATCAGGTCGAGCGGAAATCCGCCTTCAAACGTGTGTGCGATGACTTGCCCGCGGTTATCCACCAAAAAGGCATAGCGGATGTTTGGGTTGTTGGCTGTGGTTTCTTGGAGGAGGTCGTGCAGACCAAGCAGGTCATTGAGCAGGATGGGATCGGTGGAGCGGGCGGCAAGGTCGCGTGAGGCAGAGACGCTTTGTTCCTGCAGTTGAGCGTTCATGGTGGCGGTCAATGCATAGCGCGCCTGGATCGTTACCCCCATGCCCAAAAGGATCACCAACCCCAGCACAATGCCCAGTATTTTCGTGCGGACGCTGACCCCTCCGGCAATCGCCCAAATATGTTGAGAGAGATGACGCACCTTCATGGCGTCTCGAGGAGGGGAACGATGCCGAGCAATTCACGAACGCCATCATAGGCGCTGTCATCGATCAGCACAAAACCTTCCACACCGATGGACGCCAGGGCGTCTTTTGCACCTGGGTCATTCGACATTCCCAACAGGAGCTTTTGAATATCCGCTTTTACCTGGGGTCGCGTAAACGGACTAATGACCACCGGCGGAATTCCAAAATCCGGTGAACGATGAATCACACGGACCTGATCGGCAAGGGCAGGATCGCGCGACACGGCAAATTCATAAACGAGCGAGTCGACCGCCGCTCCATCCGCCACGCCGCTCGCCACCGCGCGAATGGCTTCATCGTGGCTGTAGGTGAAGAACGTGCTGGCAAAGAACTCTTCCGGGGTATAACCAAGTTGATGCACAAGGTAGGTTGGATAAACGCGGCCACTCAACGAGATCGGGTCAGTGAAGGCAAAGACCTTATTGCGCAGATCTGACATGGTACTGGCTTTGCTGGATGTGGACACGATCAAGACCGAGTTGTAAACGGTCTTGCCGTTGACTTGCGGCGCGGCGAGCAATTCCATACCGAAGGTATCATGTCCTTCCACGTAGGCGCTGGTACAAACAAAGGCAACATCCACTTCGCCGTGTTCGATCAGGTCGTTGATTTCGAGATAGGTGCGCCGTTGAACAAGTTCGATTGGTCGGTTAAGTTTTGCTTCGAGATATTTCAAAAACAAGGAATAAGATTCGACCGTTCCTTTGGGCGAGATGACCGCCGCCACCGCCACGCGCAACGGTACGGTTGCATAACTTTCGGGTGTGGGCAGGGGCTGGAGATTATTCAAATCAACGCTCCCTGCCACCTCTGTCCCGGATGGCGGAGCGCAGGAAGCCAGTACGACCATGAGCAGTAGAAGGAGAAGTTTTTTCATGGAAATCTTTTCTACTGCGAATGTAGCAAATCGGACAAAAGATGTCCAGTGATGAATATCACCGAATCGCCCCTCACCCTGCCCCTTCATGCAACAAATTTGCGGCTCTCACGGGGAGCGGAGACTCATCCGCCTAATTGACTCATCCCGCGTTGTGAACCCACGGGAATGGCAGTCAACATGTTGTGATGTTCCGGCTTTTGGGCGATGGCTTGTTCAAAAAACCGTTCAAGCGACGTACCGCCTCGCACAGCATCGCGCACTGAGACTTCCTTCGGCATGACAAGACATGCGCGCAATTTACCATCCGATGTTAATCGTAGGCGGTTACAGTTTTGGCAAAAGTGTTCACCCAGCGGCGAAATGAACCCGATGGTCCCCAATGCGCCGGGGATGCGATAGGTGCGCGCGGGTCCACTGCCTTGCGGAGTTGTCGAAGGTTGAAGGTCGAAGATTGAAAGTTGATCGCGCATTTCCTGTACGGATACATATCGCTCGTTTGGGGCAGGGAACCCTTCGCCCCAGTCCTGCGCGTTGCCGATGGGCATGACCTCGATGAAACGCACATGCCACTCGTGCTCCATTGTCAGCCGGGCGAGGGCGGGGATCTCGTCGGCGTTGAGTCCGCGCACGACGACGGTATTCAGCTTGATGGGCGCAAGATGCGCACGTTCAGCGGCGGCGATTCCGTTCCAGACGCGATGCAGTTTTCCGCCACGGGTGATGCGTCTGAATTTATCGGCATCCAGTGAATCGAGGCTGATGTTGACACGTTTGAGTCCCGCGTCGGCAAGTGGTTGAGCGAGTTTCTCCAGCAACATCGCATTTGTGGTCAGGCTGACTTCTTCGATGTTTTGGATGGATGCAATGCGGCGTACGATCTCGACAACCTGCGGATGCACGAGAGGCTCGCCGCCTGTGAGCCGCACACGCTTCACCCCTCCCTGTGCGGCTGTTGCCGCCACCCGAACGATTTCCTCCACCGACAATTGATCTGCGCGCGGCTGCCATTGCAGTCCCTCCTTCGGCATACAGTAGACACAACGCAGATTACAGCGATCAGTGAGTGAAATGCGAAGATAGGTGACGGGGCGACCAAACGAGTCAATGAAGGTCATAGGAAATTCACCCAATACGCTCCAACGGCAAGTGCGAGAATGACTCCCAGCGCACGCCGTACACCGAATGCGGAAAATTTGACCGCTCCCATTTGACTGCCGATCCACGCGCCGAGCAAGCCAACCAATAACATGGGGATCCTAAACCCGCCGATCACGAAGCTTCCGTGGGTAACCCGCGAGATCAACCCGCTCAAAGAGTTGATGGCAATAAAACCACCCGCCGAAGCCGATGCTTGTTTCGAATTTCCCCAGCCCATCAAGATGATGAGCGGAGAGAGAAAGATTCCACCGCCGATACCCAACATGCCGGAAAGAAGACCGATCCCCGCGCCGGTGGCAAGCGCCGCCAAAACGGGAACGGGATGTGGGCTCCAATTCGTAGCTTCGGTGAGGGTTGGAAAGAACACCATACGGATTGCCAGATAGGTCAGGACACCATTCAAAAGAATCGAGTAGGTCTCGTTGGATAGTTCGATCCTTCCACCAATGAAGGCGGTGGGAATGGAGGTGATGAGAAAAGGGATGAGCAGTCCTGAACGGAAATAACCAGCCTTGTAGTAGTTTGCGAACGAGACGGAGGAAACAAAGATGTTCAGAAGCAGGGCGGTGCTTGCCATGATATTCGCAGGCACGCCGAATAGATTCATTACGATCAAGTAGCCCGAAGCGCCCCCAAACCCGGCGCTGGAATATAGCGCGGCAACAATAAAAACCAATAAAGACATCAGCGTGATATTCATGCGGTAATTTTTTCAAAGATCGGCATGGATACGGGAAGTTGATAATATGCCGTTGAAGCACACGCCTTGCAAAGAACTCGCCCATTTTCCCGAACCTCGCGTTCGTTCATGACCTCCTCGCCGCAGACCTCGCAATTCACGCGTACTCCGGGGCGGGAGACGATTTCCGCGATTGAAGCCGCGAGTTGCACTTCGGTTACATTGAACATCTCTTCATCCGGCATGACCTGGTATGCCTTCATCTGGGCAAAATAATGACGGGGTTCATCGGGGGAGTATTGATATGCCCGTTCGCGAATATCCAAGACAGGAACGACACGGATCGTCAGCCCGGTCTGGGTATCCACGAAGGTAGCCGCCGCTTTGCCGTAATCCTCCACGCGCAAGGTGCGATGCCCAACTGTGCAATCTGTCGCCGCAGTCAACCCATCGGCAAAACAACCGTCTGTTTCGGTGATGACCAGCAAGCGTTTACTCCCCCGATTCGCCTTCAAGCCTACTGCCTTGAGTCCACACAACCCCATGCGCACGCCAAGGATCTGGCGCGGGCAGAGATGGGAATGGTCACGGGAGGATTTTTCGAGCAGGGGTTGAATATTCATGGTACAGTTCCATAAACAAAAGAGGCTGTCTCATGGAAAAGAGACAGCCTCAAGAGTTCAAGCATCATCTCCTTTCCAAACGTGGGGGGTGAGAGTGTTTCCACTTTCACCTGGTAACGCGGGGTAAACCTTGCGCTACAGTCCTGTTGCCATGGTTTATGTTTAGGCAGACAGGCTTCGGAGGATTTATTCAGTACTTATTCGGTTTGGTTTTCCTCGCCGCTCAAGCCAGATTTGAAAGCACGGATGCCGGAGCCAAGTTCGGAGGCGATCCTGCCGATGCGCCCAACGCCAAATAACAGAACAACCACAACGAGGATAACGATCAATTCGGTTTGCCCGAGATGGAACATGGATCAGTCCTTTCGTAGTACTTTTACAATTACACAAGTAGACAGGTGCGTGTTTTCGTACGTACCTGTCTACCTGTTTCCGTGTCTACCTCATCACGCCTTCTCTACCTTCACCAGCGTATCGTAAAACACCGCCGACCCGCCGACGGGGTCGAATAGGCAAGTGTTGGTCACGATGGGGTCTGTCCGCATGGCTGCGTTAGCATGGATGCCTTCGTAGCGGCGCGCGTCGCCTTCGATGGTCGTGCCGTCGATCGTGATGTCCATCGCGCCATACGCCCAGTGACCGAATCCCAGGGCGAATGCGATCACGCCCGGGCGCATCCCTTCGATAACCTTGACCTTGCCGACGATGTCCCGCTTGTACCCGTTGCCGAAATCCCATTGACCTTCAGGGTTGGAGGCGGAACTGATTTTGAGTTTATCGCCATCGTTCAAGCGGCGTTCCTCGGCATCCGCGCTGTTCATCAACACGAAGTTTTCGGGCAGAAGCGCTTTGAGCCAGTAGTTGCCCTGCGTGCGGCTTTTGGTCTGCATGATCTCCCGGTACGTGATCAACTTGAGATCGTAACCGTCTTTGCCGTCTTCGATCACATTACCGTCGAAACCCATGTATGGTTCAACATAAGTTGGAATCGGGGAAAGCGCCTTGCCTGTGCCGGAATGTTTGACGCCCGTATTCTTTTCAAGATACATGTTGATGAGCTTGCCGTACTTTGTGCCAGTCGGGATGATGTACGGTTCATCGAAAGAGCCGGGGCGCACGCCGTCGCCGGGGTAGCCCTTCTCGTATGCCTGGAAGCGTCCACCGCGGGCGATGACCGTCACAACGCGCGACCAAAGCTCACCCGTGATCTTCTGCCAGCGTTCCGGATCAAATACCGCCTTGGGAAGATGCGAGCGGGACTTGATGAACAGGTCGATCTCTTCAGGCGTCGCTTCGGGGACCGCGTCTTCCCACTCCTTCTTTTCACCGTATGCAAGGTTCATTACCATGCGCAGGTAGAGGTCATCGGGATGGTTGTAATCCACGCCTTCGCCGAGGCCATTGGGACCAAAGTTGGGAAGTTCGAGCTTTTCCGCGAACGCCATGAGCATGGCTTCGAACTGCAGAGCCATTTCCTGACCATAGACCTTTACCGTGCCGGTTAGCGGGGCGATGACGGGATTGCGGATGCCCTGTACTTTGAAGGTGATGTTCGGATGCGAACCACCGAATTCCCAGCGTTCGAGATAAGACACATCTGGGAAGATGTAATCTGCGTACATGCTGGTCTCGCCGACGATGATATCGTTGGCAACGAACAGCGGGATCTTTTTCACGTCCTGCAAAATCTCGATCCACTTGTGACCGCCCGGGAGCGAGTACACAGGCGAACCCATGTACATGAAGGCGGCTTTGATCGGGTACGGATACGAGTCGCCCGCGGAGGGGATGATCTCCTCGTACACATCAGATGCCAGCGGATACCAATTGCGCTTGGCTGGGTAATGCTGGTCTTCAGGCAGGTTCATGTAGATGGTGGATTCTTCATACTTCGCGTCATGGCGGATGAGGCTCAAACCAAACGGAGCGAGCGCGCCGGGGTCGGCTTTGCTGAACAGGAAGGGACCTTCTGCTTTTGCGCCAGACAGATCATAAGTGCTGGCATACACCTGCCCGCCGCGCCAGTCGAAGTTGCCGATCAGCAGGGCGAGGTTGTACCACGAGATGACGTTGTAGTAACCGTTGGTGTGCTGGCTGACGCCGCGATGAATATCCACGCAGGCGTTCTTGCCATGCGAGGTGAACTCGAAGGCGAGGTCTTCCAAATCCTTGGCGCGGATACCCGAGATGTCAGCCCACTCGTCCATCGTCTTGACATTCGCCGATTCTTTCAAGATTTGCAAACTGCTCTTAACGGTGAACTCACCGACCACGACATTCTCGACGAAGAGTTTTCCCGCCACAACGGGACGTTCCGGGTCGTTGGGGTCGAACAGCACCGGATTCCCGTCCACGTCCAACACGACAAATGGGTCTGTCGCGTACACAACTGGCTCCGTCCCATCGGACGGCGCGGTCAAATATGTGACAACCTTCTTGCCGTCCACTTCTTCTTCTTTCTTCTCGACGAGTTTAAGTTCGCTACCGCGCAGGAATTTGCCGGGCGTTCCTTTTTCGGGATCGATCTTCACGAGCCACGAAGCGTTCGACCAGGTGGGTTCTTTGATCTTCGCGGATGCGGCTTTGTTCGCGCAAGCAAGGTACTTCCCATCGTAGCGTTCGTTGGCAATAACCCACTGGATCAACGCCAGTGCAATCGCACCTTCACTGCCGGGTTTGTTGGGCAGCCACTTCCATGCTTTACCTGCGATCTTGGAGAGGCGCGGATCGATCACCGCAAATTTCATTTCGCCGGTGGCATAGCGGTCGGTGATGCGCGGCACGCGGTTGGTGGGACCGTAGTTGCCCTCGAACGGGGACGCGCCTACGAAGATAACGAAATCAGCCGAGGCGGTATCGCCCATCCAATAGGCTTTCGCGCCGCCGGTGAACTTGGCAGTCGCGGCATCCCATTGATCGCTCATGGATTTGCCGGAGAAGTACAGCGAACCCTGACATACAGTGGTGTGACCGTGGCGATTCGTTGTCCCCAGTCCGGAGCCAAAGAAGCGATGCGCGATGTCCGAACGCCCACCCTTTTTGCGTCCCCAGAAGTATAGGATCTGATTGTTCTTTGGACCATAGTCGGGATGTTCGGGGTCGATCATCTTGTCCAGGTCGGCGGCGAAATCCTTTTTGAACTGCTCGACCAATGCTTTCTTCTTTTCAATGTCTTTTTCAGAGCGGATCTTGCCGATGGCGGAGTTCATATCCTTCATGACCTGCGCATCGGTCAGGGCGCGCAGGGCGCGCAGACCTTCCACTTCACGGTTTTCTTCGCCAGGTACATCAGAGAATAATTTTCCGCCTTCGACGATCTCCGAGATCGCCTGCTCGAATGGAATGGTAACCCATTGATTCTCGCCGCGTTTCCCGGCGCGTTTGAGCACTTGCGTAATGCGGAACGGGTCGTAAACGGATTGCATGCCGGCCTGTCCCTTTGGGCAGAGCGGCGCATCGAGTTTGCCCATGTTTGCGATCGGGGTGTCGTAGGAGATATGCGGTACCAGATTCCATGGCGAATAGGGATTGCCTTCAATCTTGACTGCGACCCCATCCACGATCTTGACTTTGATTCCGCATTGTGTGTTGCATTGCTGGCAGATGGAATACACCTGCATGGTGGGGTTGGTCAAATAGTAGGAGGAATTCTCCGCTTTGGCAAAGGCTTTCTGCACGCGCGGCAGGTTGCCCACAAAAGCCGCCGCCGCGCCGCCCGCGCCCGCGATCTTCAAAAAGTCGCGGCGGGATATCTTACAGTTGATGGGTTGTTTGGGGTTCATTGCTTCACCTCCGTGTTGGGCTTATTGAAGACAGATAAGAATTGGGCGCCCAATACAAAAGCCAGGACTGCCGCGCCGATCACGCCCAGCGTGACAGACCATTCCAGGTTGCTTGGGAAATACAGAATGTTCAAATGGGGTCCGAAGAATGCGTTGGGAAGTCCATCCAACATTTCCACTGACATGGCAGGGAAGACGATGTTGGCGCGCGCAGCGGCAAAGCCGACCAGCACCATTACGCCAATCGCGCCTGCCCAGAAGCCATCATGCGCCAGTTTGGGGATCATGTGCAAGACCAGCGGGATGACCGTGCCGATGGCGATCTGGATGATCCAGAACGACCACCAATAGCGACCGAACAGGATCTCATTCAACGGAACCATCACATCGGGGACCTGGCTGTACCAGGCTTGCGAGAGATACGCCCAGAGGATGTAGATCTTCGCCAGGGAAAGGGCAATCGCCACCCAGCCCAACCAGCGGAAGAGATGGAAGCGCTGCACTTCATCCTTGAAGTGCATGAACCAGCCCACGACGATCAGCATGATCGAGACGCCCGATGCGAAGGCAAAGATCGGAAATTGCACCGAGAGCAGACCAACGCTCCAATACGGGCGACTGGCATTCACGCCGAGCAAAGCGCCCACACCGCCGCTCAGGAAGATCGCCATGAAAAAGCCGATCCACAGTACGAACTTGAAGAATCCACTTGAGGCTTCGCCTTCCTTGTGTTTGAAAGCCAGCCAGAGTGTGACGGCAACGATCAAAAGGAAAATGGTGTATCCCCAAACCATCTGCGCCAGGAGCGAGAAGAAGTTGGGTCGTAGATACACATTGATGATGCGTTCCATGTGTCCCAAGTCCATGCCGATGGAGGCAAGCGCCGCCGGCATGGTGACGAGTCCCGCCCAGAGTGCGGCTTTGCCCGTCCCTTTGAACATGGGCACACTGAAGAGATATTCCAGCGCGGCGAGCATGTACGAACCTGTAGCGACGCCCGCCAGGAAGAGATACATCGAAACCCACAGACCCCAGACGACATAGGAGCCGTACCCAACCTCGCGTTCGCCCACGAACAGGCGGGTATAAAGTCCCCAGACCCCAAGCAGGAAGGTCACCGCGCCGATCGCGATCACGGTCTTTTCAGTCTTAGTCATGGTCTTGAAGTCGAAGAGTTTCTTGGCGGGGCTGACATTTTTTGTTTCTTGTTTCTTAGCCATGTTGTCCTCCTACACCAGATAGTACACGCGCGGCTCGGTGCCAAGTTCTTCCTTGAGACGGAGCACGTTCGGTAGTTTGATCTTTTCGGATACCAGGCTGTCCGGGTCATTCGCATCGCCGTACAGTGTGGCGCGCCCGATACAGGTGGTGACACAAGCGGGCAGTTCACCGGCCTTCACGCGGTGCAGGCAGAAGTGACACTTGCGCGCATTGCCGATCGGGGAGGAATTGCTGGTGCGCGCCCATTCCCGTCCATATTCGTAATTCGCGGCAACTTCATAATCGTCCGCGGTCTCACGCCCCACAATCGCACCATCCAATACGGGCAATTCCTCGGTATAGGTATATCCAAAGTCCGAGGTGCGTGCGCCGTACGGACACGCCACGAGACAGGCGCGGCAGCCGATGCACTGGTCGTAATCCACCACCACCACACCTTCTTCATTTTTATAGGTCGCGGTCACAGGGCAGACCGGCACACAGGGCGGGTTATCGCACTGCATACACGGACGAGGCAGGAAGGAACGGGTCACATTCGGGTACGTCCCGCGTTCCTGTTCCACGACGGGGCGGTACACCACCCCCGGCGGTAACTTGTTCTCAGCCACACACGCAATCGTACAGGCATGGCACCCAACGCATTTGCGCAGGTCGATCACCATTACCCAGCGGCGTTCCGCGGGCGCCTTTTGAAGCGCACGCTCAAGTTCTTCATGCATGCGAACGAGAACGTCTTTTGGTTCTTGAGCCATAGAGGAGCCTCCTTGAAAGTTGAAT
>CAZQES010000001.1:0-4342 GCA_964591425.1 uncultured Anaerolinea sp. | reverse complement strand
ATCGGAAAAATCCGATTATGCCAGCATTATTTTCCACCTTTCGAGGAAATCCTTATAGCGGGGAAAGTCTGATGTTTTTTGTAGGTTTGTAGGGGAAATCCCTACAAACAGATGATGTTTCGAATATTGAAATGTGAGTTAAGTCATGTACCGATTTAATCAAACGCGGCAGAGCGTGCTCCAGAACGCATGGTTGATCAGTTGAAGTCGCCTCGTCGTCGATTTCGAATGGTATGGCTATGCCTCTGCTTGATGAAGCGATAGAATCTCCTTGTTCCCGGCTAAGCCTGCGATGGTACTCGAAAGCGGTGATAGGCATGGACCGATAGATTGTGTTCGCTGAATCACCATCGCATCAATGATGATACGGCTCATCAGCCTTTGGTCGAGAGTTCTAATATCACCCTCAGGACTAACAATGAGCGAATTTGGGTAATTGGTAATTACTTTTCCTCCAACGGATCGAATCCGCGCCTCTGCGGAACTTCTTTCCACTGCGGCTTTCAAGTTGTGCGTCTCGGTCACTGTGGGCGAGTACAACAGGCTGGAACGTTTACTCCCCGTGTTTATTCTCCTGCCTTGCTCGGCGGGCACGCGCGCTCCGATGTACAGGAACCACAACACAACCAATGTGTTAAGGATGACACAAGAAGGATACAATTGACCCGCCATGGACACTCTCCTGAAAAACTTCACCCTCATCGACGGCACCCGGCGCGAGCCGGTCAAAGACGCGGTTATCGCTATCCGTGAGGGAAAAATTTCCCATGCCGGACCAGCTTCCACGTGGAATGAAGCGGGCGGAGAATTTGTCACGCTTGATTTGCACGGTGGATATGTTTTGCCCGGATTGATCGATGCGCATGTCCACTTGTCAGGCTCCGGCGAAGTGGACAGTCAGTTCTACGTGCCGACGGGACAGATGGCGTTGAAGATTTTATCGAACGCGCAGAAAAATCTCGCGGCGGGAGTCACGACCGTGCGCGACCTCGGCGGCTGGAGTGAACTCGAATTCGATGTACGGCGTTCCATCCAACTTGGCGACTTTGCCGGTCCGCGCATGTGCCTGGCTGGAAGATTCATTTCCATCACCGAAGCGGGCGCGGATTATTACGCCGGCATGTATCGTGTGGCAGACGGGGTGGACGAGGTGCGCAAGGCGGTGCGCGAACAGGTGAAATACGGCGCGGACGTGATCAAGATGGGCGTGACCGGCGCGGTGCTGGTGGAAAGTGGCGTGCCCGGCGTGACGCATTTCAATTCGGATGAAATTCAGGCGTTGGTGGATGAAGCGAAGAAATTTGGCAAACCTGTGGCGATGCACGCACACGGCATTGACGGAATCCGCAAGGCGGTGGAAGCGGGCGTGACAACGTTGGAACACGGGACATACTTGTTCCGCGATCCCGCGGTGATTCAACTCATGGCGGAGCGCGGCGTCTTCCTTGTGCCGACGCTGAAAGTGGGCTGGGATATCATTCTTGCGGAGCGGTCGGCGATTCCATTGTGGATCCTGGACAAGAGCAAAGCCACGCAGGGTGAAGCCGCGATGAGTTTGAAGATGGCGTATGAAGCCGGGGTTCCTATCGCGATGGGTTCAGATGTTGGCACGCCGTTGAATTTTCACGGCGAGAACGCGCTCGAAGTGTATTGGATGCACAAGGCGGGACTCTCTGTGATGGATTCCATTGTCGCGGCGACGGGCAACGCGGCTAAGGCGCTCGGCTGGGACGCGTGGCTGGGCACGCTCGAAGTGGGCAAGGTCGCGGACTTGATCGTCCATGAAAAAAATCCGCTGGAGGATTTAAGCGCGCTGGCAGATAAAGAGAGTTTGCGGTTCGTGATGAAGGGTGGGGAGGTTACTGCGTACAACGTACTGCGTAAAGATGAATTGCCGAGCGAGTTGTTGGCGAGGCAAGTATTAAGTGTTTAGCGTCACCCTCGTGACAATCTTATTTTCCAAGTTTGATGACGTTCTCCTTCGAGTTCTTCACCTCGAACGGTCCGTGCCTTTCCCATTCGTCGTTATAAAATGTGGAGACAGTGTACGTGCCCTTGGGAACGGAAAAAGATAGTTTGCCTTTATCGTCGGTCATGCCTTGTGTGACATACTCGCCGGAGGCATCGTAGAGCACCACCCGAATCCCCGCGGAGGATGAACCTTTTCCGCCTTTGCCGGTGATCACCACCTTGACCCGCATCGTCACCAATTCTTCGGGAGCGGTGGTGGGTGTGGCTGTCGGCTCAACGACAACGACTTCCTCAACCGGTGGGCGCGTGGGATCAGGGTCAGCCAGTGCGAGAGTGGCAGTGGGGGCTGGGGGAGACGCGGTGAAAATGGCTGTCGGGGTTGCTGTCGCTGGGGCGACCGGCTCCTCTTCTTCCGCCGCCTGACAATCTTCACTTCCCAGTTCCGCGCAAATTTTTACAAACCCTTTTTCGACGGACCCGCCGGTGAGAGTCAACGCCGAGATCGTGGCTAGGGCAAGGATTCCGAGCAGGACTGCATATTCCACAAGTCCCTGCCCGCGCGCGTCATGCGAACGGTGTCGTGAAATGAAATTAATAAGTGAATGGTTCATCGGATCAGTCCTTTTCATTTATTGGCATTGCAGTTCTAGCCCGGCTTGCGGGGTTTCCTGCGGGGTGGAAAAAGAGTCGAAGTTGTGGAGCCATTCCCCCGTCAGGCTGGACGCGGCGCTTTGAAAATAAGGTTTCGCTGTCTGGCAATCGCCGGCGTAATACGTTGCCCAGCCGATCGCGTTCAACGCGTCCGCACTGCCCGGTTTCGAGTTAAGCCATGCGTTGAAGGCGTCCAGTGCCTCGTCGAAACGACCTTCGCGCAGTGCAACCCAACCCGATAAAACGAGATACTCTTGTTGACGATCGGGCGGCACCGACGTGTGTATGACGGTCAGTTGATTTCCCGCCGACGCGTACTCTTCCAGCAAGTAAAACGCTTTTGCCAGCGACAACGGAATCTCCGCGCGTGTTGGGTAAGCGGTTAGTGCTTTTTGCAGATCATCGCGCGCCAGTTCAAAATTCCCAACTTGCATCTGCGCGAGACCGCGCGCGTAGGCGATGGCGCCGGCGTCGAACCCTGCCGCCTCTGCCTCATTGTATTTTTCAATGGCGGACTCGGCATCTCCGCGCTGGTCGAGGATTCGGGCGAGGTAGTAAAGTGTGGTCGCGTTCTTTGGGTCGTACACCCACGCTTCGGTGAGATGTCCGTAGGCGGTGTCAAAGTCGCCAAGGCGATACTCAGCCAAGCCCAGATATTGATACGCCCCGAAGTTTTCAGGTGAGATTTCAACGACGCGAGTTAAGTGAGCCACCGCCGTTTCGTATTCGCGCAACTGGTACGCGGACAATCCCGCGCCGAACAGACTCGACGTGCGGTTTGGTTCCATCGTGAGGGCGGATTCAAAATGGGTAAGCGCTTCCGCATCACGGGCAAGCTGATACTCTGCCCAGCCGAGTTTTTCGTACGTGGAGGGGTCTTGCGAGCCGACCTGCACGGCTTGCCGGTAATATTCCACTGCTGAGGCAAAATCGCCCGCCGCCATGACGCGATCCCCGGCGGAAATGTAGTAATCGCTCGATAATCGCTGAACGACGAAAAAACCGTATGCCCCCAGGGCAAAAGCCATGGTTGCCAAAACGAGAAAAACATTGCGGGGATGCAACACCCGCCGGAGGGGACGATTGAGAACATGCCGGTTCAAATCCACCGTGATCGTTTCACCCAACGGCTCGTTGCAGTGTGGGCAGACCGCAGACTGAGGGTTGATCGGCTCGGCGCAATGCGGACATCGCTCCACCGCAGGAGCGCCCTCGCTATTCTCTTTTTGAATTTCACCGAAGTCGCCAGCTTCAATCTCGAACATAAGATTTGTCCTTGAGTTTGTATCTCTTCAAACCCCATTATACGAATATGGTCCATGTTGAGAGATAACATTTCTGTCAGATAACATAAATGATAGGGCAATGAAACAGCAATACATCGCGCGGCGCGTGGCGCGTAAAAAGAATTTGCTGGAGGTTGTGGTTTGTGATGGGGAGGTTACTGCGTATTTCGTACTGCGTAAAAGGAGTGGCAGAAGGAGTTGATGGCGGGAAAGGTTTGAAAATACAAATAATGCTATACTTGCTCAAAGTAAATATTGAGAATAAGGCAAGAGGTTGTAAAAATGACCAAACGGGAATTCTTAAAAGATGATATGCGTAATATTACGCAAATGGAATATGAGCGCAAGGATAAAAGTGGTCAAACGCGGGGATGGTGGGTAAGAGAGCGTTTTAAAAGTAGTCGGGTAAGATTGGGGAATGGCCACATTCACCC